>CAMFKC010000279.1 GCA_945956975.1 uncultured Methylocystaceae bacterium
TATGTTCGCCGAGCGCGGCCGCATGATCGCCGACGCGCGTTTCTGCATCCGACAGTCTGAATGGCGGGTTCAGCGCCTTGAACGTTCCGCCTGAATCGCGCACCTCGACGAGAGCGTCGCGGTGCGCAATCTGCGCGTCCGCCATCGCCTCTTCCACCGTGCGATACGGCGAGCAGGCGACGTCGTGCTTTTCCAGCGCCGCGATACATTCCTCGCGCGTGAGCGTCCGGGACCAATCCTCGAGCGCATGCATGCATTCGTCCCAATGCCGGCGGCGGTTGGAATATTCGGCAAAGCGCGGATCGGTAATGAAATCCGCCCGTCCGCCAGCAGTGACGAGATTGCGGAAAGCCTTGTCGGTCACAACCGCGACCATCACATAGCCGTCCTTCGTCTCCATCGGCCCGAACATCGGGCGTGACGGCGCCTCGACCGGGAATTGCGACCATTGCAATTCGTTGAGCGTGAGGCTCAGCATCGTCTCCAGCATCGACACGTCGATATGCTGTCCGCGACCCGTCCGCTCGCGCTGATAGAGTGCGGTCGTGATCGCCGAATAGGCGTAGACGCCGCTCACGACATCAGCGTGGAATACGCCGCAGAAATCGGGCCGCGTGCGTCCCTGCTGATAGCCGAGATGGGCGAGATCGTAGCCGGACGCGGCGTGAATGACTGGCGCGTAGGCCGGCCGCTCGGCCGAAGGACCCGTTTGCCCGTAACCGGACATGGAGCAGTAGATCAGCCGAGGATTTTCCTGCGCGAGTTTCGCGTAATCGAGGCCAAGACGCTTCATCACGCCGGGCCGAAAATTCTCGACGATGATGTCGGCTTGCTTCACCAGCCTGTGGACCGCATCGATCGCCGCGGGCTTCTTGAGATCGAGCGTGATGCTCTTCTTGCCTGCGTTGAGCTGACCGAAGGCTGAACTCGCGCCGTTGCGCAGCGGCGGACGCGCGCGCAGCACGTCGCCCTCGGGGCTCTCGATCTTGATGACCTCCGCGCCGAGGTCGGACAGCAGGCGCCCGCAATAGGGGCCCGCGATCGTCGTCGAAAAATCAAGCACTCTGAGCCCGCCGAGGGCCTTTTGGGAACGTGCCTGGGCCATCTGCGCCTCCCGCATGTCTTTTGTGCGTTGCGGCGCAGTAGCGCCCTCGCTTCCTGGCCTTTAGGATCGCACGCAAAGACGCAACAGGGAAGAAACGGACTTCGAATGAGCATCAAACGGGCGGCCTGCATCGCCGGCATATACGAACACCCCACCCGCAACGCGCCGGACAAGTCGCTCGCGCAATTGCACGCCGAAGTCGCGAAGGGCGCGCTCGAGGACGCCGGCCTCTCCAAGGATGATGTCGACGGCTATTTCTGCGCCGGCGATGCGCCGGGCATGGGGCCGATCTCCATGGTCGACTATCTCGGCCTCAAGCCGCGCCATGTCGATTCCACCGACGTCGGCGGCTCCTCCTACCTGCTGCATGTCTCGCATGCGGCGCAGGCCATCGCGGCAGGCAAGTGCGACGTTGCGCTGATCACGCTCGCCGGCAAGCCGCGTTCGGAGGGCATGGCGACCGGCACGGCGCCGCGAGTCGTGGCCCCGACCGTGCCGGACGCGCAGTTCGAGCAGCCCTACGCGCCAACGATTGCCAACATGTACGCGATGGTGGCGATGCGCCATATGCATGAATTCGGCACGACGAGCGAACAGCTCGCGTGGATCAAGGTCGCGGCCTCGCATCACGCGCAGCACAATCCGCATGCGCTGCTGCGCAATGTCGTGACGGTGGAAGACGTCGTGAATTCGCCGCTCGTCGCCTCGCCGCTGCATCGGCTCGACTGCTGCGTCATCACCGACGGCGGCGGCGCCATCATCGTCACGCGGCCCGAGATCGCGAAGGGCCTAAAGAAGCCGGTCGTGAACGTGCTCGGCGCCGGCGAAAGCCCCAAGCACACGGACGGCGGGCGCATCGATCTCACCTACACGGGAATCAAGGCCGCAGGCCGCCGCGCCTGGGAAGAATCCGGCGTGAAGCCCGCCGACATGAAATACGCCTCGTTCTACGACAGTTTCACCATCACGGTGCTCAAGCAGATCGAGGACCTCGGCTTCTGCGCGAAAGGCGACGGCGGCAAGTTCGTGTCGGACGGCAATCTGATTTCCGGCGTCGGCAAGCTGCCGTTCAATACCGATGGCGGCGGGCTCTGCTCCAACCATCCCGCCAATCGTGGCGGCCTGACCAAGGTGCTGGAGGCTGTGCGCCAGTTGCGCGGCGAGGCGCACCCGGCGGTGCAAGTGAAGAATTGCGATCTCGCGGTGGCCTCGGGCACCGGCGGCTCGCTCGGCACGCGCCACGGCGCGGCCGTCCTCGTGATGGAGCGCGCATGATGACCAAGGACCGCAAGATCGCCGCGCCGATCGCCAACGTCGAGACGCAGCCCTACTGGGACGCCGCCAACGCGGGCAAGCTTCTGGTGAAGACCTGCCGCGCCTGCGGGCAGGCGCATTTCTACCCCCGCGCCCTCTGCCCCTTCTGCTTCGGCGAGACGGATTGGACAGAGACGAACGGGGAGGGGGAAATCTACTCCTTCTCGGTCATGGCCCGAGCGCCGGAACCCTACGCCATCGCCTTCGTGAAGCTGGATGCAGGCCCCACGATGATGACCAACATCGTGGACTGCGATTTCGGCACGATCCAGATCGGCCAGCGGGTGAAACTGGTGTTCAAGCCAGCTGAAAACGGACAGAATATCCCTATGTTCAAACCAGCAGCCTGATCTCTGCCGGGCGAGACAGACGGCTGCATTTGGTCTATGAATGAACCATATGCGGCCGTCCAAGAGCCGCCGGGGAGGGAAAGATGGAAAAGATCTGGTTGAAGTCCTATCCGCCGGGCGTTCCGGCGGCGGTCGATACGGGCATCTATGCGTCGCTGCCGGCGCTCTTCGAGGACAGCTTCAGGAAATTCGCCAACGAGAAGGCCTATGTCTGCATGGACAAGGCCATCACCTACGGCGATGTCGATCGCATGTCGCGCGCCTTCGGCGCCTATCTGCAATCCAAGGGACTGAAGCAGGGCGACCGCGTCGCCATCATGATGCCGAACGTCCTGCAATATCCCGTGGCGCTTGCCGCCGTGCTGCGCGCTGGATTTATCGCGGTCAACGTCAATCCGTTGTACACGCCGCGCGAACTCGAGCACCAGCTCAAGGATTCCGGCGCGCTCGCCATCGTCGTGCTGGAGAATTTCGCCTCGGTTTTGCAGGAGGCCCTGCCCAAGACAGGCGTCAAGCATGTCATCGTCGCCTCGATGGGCGACATGCTGGGCCTTGCGAAGGGCACGCTCGTCAACTTCGTCGTGCGCCGCAAGATGGTGCCGGCCTGGTCGCTTCCCGGCCACGTGACTTTCAAGGCCGCTCTGGCCGAAGGCGCCAAGGCAATATTCGTATCGCCGCCGATGAAGGCCGAGGATATCGCCATCCTGCAATATACGGGCGGCACGACCGGCCTCTCCAAGGGCGCGATTCTCACCCATCGCGCGCTGCTATCGGCGGTGCTGGGCTCCGAAGCCTGGCTGCAGCCGGCCATGTCGACCGGCAAGATCAAGGGCCAGGTCATCGCCGTCTGCGCGCTGCCGCTCTACCACGTTTTCGCGCTGGTTTCGGTGTCCTTCCTGGCGATGCGTCTTGGCGGCCTGTGCATTCTCATTCCCAACCCGCGCGACATGAACGGGCTGGTCAAGGAGATCGGCAAGTACCGGTTCAACATCTTCCCCGCCGTCAACACGCTCTTCAACGGCCTCGTCAACAACGCCGACTTCGCCAAGCTCGACTTCTCGGGCCTTGCGGTGTCGAACGGCGGCGGCATGGCGGTGACCGAGGCGGTGGCCAAGAAATGGTTCGCCATCACGGGCTGCCCGATAATCGAAGGCTATGGCCTGTCCGAGACGTCGTCCGGCGTCACCTGCAACCGGGCGGACTCGGACAAGTTCACCGGCACGATCGGCCTGCCGATGCCCGGCGTCGAGATCAAGATTCTCGACGACGACGGCAACGAGGTGAAGCATGGCGACGCCGGCGAAATCGCCATTCGCGCGCCGATGAACATGTCGGGTTACTGGAACCAGCCGGCCGAGACCGCCAAGGTCATGACGGCGGACGGATTCTTCCGTTCCGGCGATATCGGCACGATGGACGACGACGGCTATCTGCGCATCGTCGACCGCAAGAAGGACATGATCCTCGTCTCGGGCTTCAACGTTTATCCGAACGAAGTCGAGGCCGCGATGGCCGAGCATCCGGACATTCTGGAATGCGCGGTCGTCGGCCTCCCGGACTCCAACTCCGGCGAAAAGGTCGCCCTCTACGTCGTGCAGAAAAATCCGGTGACCAAGGAAGAACTCTCGAAGTTCGCCGAGCAGACGCTGGCCGGCTACAAGCGCCCACGCCACATCGAGTTCCGCGAGACTCTGCCGAAGACCAACGTCGGCAAGATTTTGCGGCGTGAATTGCGGGATGAAGCGCTGAAGCAGCAGGGGAAGTAGGAGTAGCGCCCCCTCCCTAACCCTCCCCCCGC
>CAMFKC010000280.1 GCA_945956975.1 uncultured Methylocystaceae bacterium
CCCCACCCCTATCCCAGGGGTTCGGCGGAGAGCTTCGTGCTGGCGGCGCGCCAGGAGAATTGCGATGGCGTGGCGCTGCACCTGGCGCTGGCGCTGCGGCAGCGGCCGGGCGTGCCGATCGGGGTGGTCTCGCTCGAGGGCGCGGGCGACACGCTGAGGCTCGGCTACTGGCTCGGCCGCATGTACTGGGGCTCCGGCTTCATGTCGGAAGCGGTCGGCGGGCTGCTGGACTTCGTCTGGCTGGCGACCGACATCGAGCGGATCGATGCGGCCGCCGCCCTGCCCAACCTGCGCTCCCAGCGGGCGCTGGAGCGGGCGGGCTTCGTGGCGACGGGCGAAGGGCTCGATGAAGCGCCCGCGCGCGGCGGCCCGCTGCCGGTCCGGCGATACGAACTCGTGCGCTCGACGCCGCGGTTCGGCGCGCTGCCGGGGGCGGGGCTTTCGTCCCGCTGCGCGGGAATGTAGGAACCAACCATGAAATTCCTCGACCAGGCCCGCATCTACATCCGCTCCGGCGACGGCGGGGCGGGCTGCGTCTCGTTCCGGCGTGAAAAGTTCATCGAATTCGGCGGGCCGGACGGCGGCGACGGCGGGCGCGGCGGCGATGTCGTGGCCGAATGCGTCGAGGGGCTGAACACGCTGATCGACTACCGTTTCCAGCAGCATTTCAAGGCCAAGACCGGCATGCACGGCATGGGCAAGAACCGCGCGGGCGGGCGCGGCGCCGACGCCGTGCTGAAAGTGCCGGCGGGCACGCAGATTTTCGAGGAAGACGGCGAGACGCTGATCGCCGACATGACCGAGATCGGCCAGCGCGTCGTGATCGCCCGAGGGGGCAACGGCGGCTTCGGAAACGCGCATTTCAAATCCTCCACCAACCGCGCGCCGCGTCGCGCGAACCCCGGCGAACAGGGCCAGGAGATGGAGATCTGGCTGCGGCTGAAACTCATCGCCGACGCCGGGCTGATCGGCCTGCCGAACGCCGGCAAATCGACCTTCCTGGCGACCGTCTCGGCCGCCAAGCCGAAGATCGCGGACTATCCGTTCACGACGCTGCACCCCGGCCTCGGCGTCGTCGGGCTGGATGGCAGAGAATTCGTGCTGGCCGACATCCCCGGCCTGATCGAGGGCGCGCACGAGGGCCTTGGCCTCGGCGACCGGTTTCTCGGCCATGTCGAGCGCTGCGGCGCGCTGCTGCACCTGATCGACGCTTCCGGCGAGCACGCCGGCAAGGCCTATCGCATCGTGCGGCAGGAACTCGACGCCTATGGCGCGGACCTGTCCGCCAAGCCGGAGATCATCGCGCTGTCGAAGTGCGACGTGGTCGACGAGGAGACGCTGAAGCAGCAAATGGAACGGCTGCGCCGCGCCGTCTCGAGCTACGGGCCGGACGTTGCGCCCGGCGAGAAGCGGCGGCCAATCCTGAAGATTTCCGCCGCCACCGGCGCCGGCGTGAAGGAGGCGCTGCGCGCGCTCTTGTCCGTTGTCGAGGGCCGCCGCAAGAAGGAGGCCGAGGCCGAGCCGCAGCCGGAGTGGCGGCCTTGATGGCGAAGAACAGCGCGAGCCCTGCTATAGTCCGCACATGCAGCGCGAACTGATCATCGAGTCGGACGAAGCCTACGACCTTGCGCATAGCCTCGCCGCGCAACTCGGCATGACCGTCGAGCAGGTCGTGGAGGAAGCTCTTGCGCATTATGCCAGACGCCTCGGGCTCGAAGAGCGGATAGAGCAGCGCCTGAATGCTGCATCTTCCTTTCCGGACCAAACTCCGCGCGACTAGTCGGCGAACTATTTTCCCAAGGCCCAACGTGACCGATACGCCCCAACTCACCGCATTCCGCCGCATCGTGGTGAAGGTCGGCTCGTCGCTGCTGGTCGACAGCAAGGCCGGCGGGCTGAAGAAGGCGTGGCTCGATGCGCTGGTGGCCGATCTCGCCGTGCATCACAAGCGCGGGGCCGACATTCTCGTGGTGTCCTCCGGATCGATCGCACTGGGGCGCGCCGTGCTCGGCCTGCCGAAGGGCGCGCTGAAGCTCGAGGACTCGCAGGCCGCTGCCGCCGTCGGGCAGATCGCGCTCGCGCGCACATGGGCGGAGGCGCTGGGGTCGCATGGCATCACCGCCGGGCAGATCCTCGTCACGCTCTGGGACACAGAAGAGCGCCGCCGCTATCTCAACGCGCGCGCGACGATCGAGCGGCTGCTCGCCATGCGCGCCGCGCCTGTCATCAACGAGAACGATACGGTCGCCACGACCGAAATCCGCTACGGCGACAACGATCGCCTTGCGGCGCGCGTCGCCGCCATGGCGAGCGCGGATTGCCTCGTGCTGCTGTCGGATGTCGACGGCCTCTACACGGCTCCCCCCGCGAGCGATCCGGACGCGCAGCATCTGCCGGTCGTGCCGCGCGTGACTGCCGAGATCGAGGCCATGGCGGGCGGCGCGGCGTCTGAACTCTCGCGCGGCGGCATGCGCACGAAGATCGAGGCGGCGAAGATCGCGACCACCGCCGGCGTGCATATGGCGATCGCCGACGGACGCATCGAGCATCCCTTGAAGCGCATCGCCGAGGGCGGGCGCTGCACCTGGTTCCTGACGCCGTCGAACCCGGTGACGTCGCGCAAGAAATGGATCGCGGGTTCGCTGGAGCCGAAGGGCGTGGTGCGGATCGACGCGGGCGCTGCGAAGGCGCTGATTTCGGGCAAAAGCCTGCTGCCCGCTGGCGTGCGCGGCATTGAAGGCGAATTCGCGCGCGGCGATTGCGTCGTGATCCGCAACGCCGACGGCGGCGAGATCGGGCGCGGGCTGATCGGCTATGACGCGAGCGAAGCGTTGCAGATCATGGGCCGCTCGTCGCGCGATATCGAAGAGATTCTCGGCTATTCCGGCCGCGCGGCGATGATCCATCGCGACGACATGGCGCTGGCCGGCGAGTGACCAGCCTTTCTTCCTGAGACCTGAGAAGTTTGTCGCGCCGGGACCGCCGGCCTCCGGCCGGCAGAATCACGTCGCCGGAAAAAGCCGGCCAGAGGCCGGCGGTCCCGGCTGGCGTCGTCAGCCGTTCCCCATATCCCGCCGCAGCGTGGGCAGGCCGATGCCGGCGGCGTCGAAGCCGCCGTCGACCGCAAGCACCTGGCCGGTAATGTAGGTCGAGTGCGGGCCGCAGAGCCAGAAGATCGCGTCCGCCAGTTCCTCCGGCAGGCCGTAGCGGTTGAGCGGGATGGCGTCGTGATAGTCGGCGCGGATCTCCGGCGTGTGCACCTTCAGCGCCATGGCCGTGTCGACGGGCCCCGGCGCGACCGCATTCACGCGAATGCCATAGGACGCGAGTTCGACCGCGAGCTGCTTCGTCAGATGCGCGAGGCCCGCCTTCGACGTGCCGTAGGCGACGCGCAGCGTGGAGGCGCGCAGCGAAGAAATCGAGGTGATGTTGACGATGGCGCCGCCGGTCTCGCGCATCACGGGCACGGCGGCCTTGGTCATCAGGAAGGGGCCGGTGAGATTGACGTCCATGATCTCGCGCCAGACGTCCAGCGGCGTCTCCATCACGGGCCCGAAATGCGCGATGCCGGCATTGTTGACGAGCGCGTCGAGCCGCCCGAAGGTTTCGCGGATCGTCGCGACCGATCTCTCCGCGTCCTCGGGCTCCGACACGTCGAAGGGAAGCGCGAGCGCACGCGCTGGTTGGTCGAGCGCGGCCGTCGCGCTCGCCAGTTCATCGGCGTCCCAGTCAAGCAGGCCGACCGACCAGCCGGCGCCAAGGAATCGCTGCGCGGCGGCGAGCCCGATGCCGCGCGCGGCGCCGGTCACCAGCGCGACCTTGGTTCTGTCCGTCATGCGGCCTCTCTCGACGCGCGCGTTGCGCGGAGTCCGGGCTTAGATCGAGACGGCATTCCCTGCCAAGCGAAAAGGAGTCCCTGCGGGACGGGCCCTCGCCATTGAGCGTCGTCGATTTCACGAAGCGCCCAAGGCGGCGCCCCGATCAGCCGGCCGTCGCTCCCCGGTCGACGCCGACCTGTTCCGCCATTTGGCGAAATATCGGCGCCCACCATATTCCGCGCGGAAATCGGCTGCTCGCCCGTACGATCACCGTGTCGAGGCGCGGAGAGACATAGATGTGTGCGCCCAGGGCGCCCATCGCGAAATAGTCGTAATCGCCCGACGCAGCCTCAAAGCCCCACCAGAAAAATTTGTAGAAATACCGGCCCGTCGCAAACACCCGGCCCCAAGGCATCTTTTCGTATCGGGCGAACCAGGCGGGACCGCGCCGCGCACCCTCCGGACCGGTGGACAAGAGGACCCAGCTCCTCGGCAATATCTGGTCGTCTCCCAAGCGGCCCTCACGCAAGAAAAGGAGCCCGAACCTGGCGAGGTCGATCGGGGCCGCGTTGAGGCCGCTCTCGAGATGCTCAAAGCGATTGCGAAGGCTGTCGAGGGTCAGGCTCGCCGGGAACTGGGCGCCAATCCGCCGCCACAGCCGACGCTCGGCATAGGCCGAAATCGTTTCGCCGGTCGCGCGTTCGATGATCATACCAATCAGGAAGGGGTGATAGTCGTTGTAGTGG
>CAMFKC010000281.1 GCA_945956975.1 uncultured Methylocystaceae bacterium
CGGCACGCTGGTCACGCACCTCATCGGCCGCTCGCTGGTCGGTCTGTACTTCGACCGCCAGCGTGTCGAAGCCGACTTCCGCTTCTCGCTGGCGCGCCTGCGCGAATATGCCGAGCAGGTCGCACTGCTGGCGGGCGAGAAGGCCGAGCAGAGCGCGCTCGGCGCCAAGTTCCGCGCGGTGATCGCCAACTATCTTTTGATCGTCGCGCAGCGCAAGAAGCTGATGGCCTTCACCGCAACCTATGGGCAGGTCTCGCCGATCATCCCGTATGTGTTCACGGCGCCCTTCTATTTCGCCGGAAAGATCCAGCTCGGCGTTATGACGCAGACCGCCGGCGCCTTCGGCCGGGTCGAAGGCGCGCTCACCTTCTTCGTCAACAACTACACCTCGCTTGCCGGCTTCACCTCCGTCGTCCAGCGTCTTGCCTCGTTCGATCAGGCGATCCAGGTTGCCGAGAACGCGCGCGACGCGGGTGTGAAACGCGTCGCCGCCACGCCGCGCGGCCCGGTCACGCTCGACAAGGTGTCGATCCACTTGCCCAACGGCCGCGAGATCGTGCGCGCCGACGGGCTCGTCTTTCGTCCCGGCGAAAGCGCTCTGATCACTGGCCCGTCGGGCTCCGGCAAGTCCACGCTGTTGCGCGCGACCTCGGGCATCTGGCCTTACGGCTCCGGCAGCATCCACATTCCCGAGGGCGAGAGCGCGCTGGTTTTGCCACAACGGCCCTACTTGCCGAATGGCAGCCTGCGCGCTGCGGTCTCGTATCCCGCCGAGCCCGGCGCCTATTCGGACGAGGCCATCTGCGCCGCGCTGACGGCCGCGCGCCTCGCGCCGCTCGCAGAACGCCTCGACGACGACGACATGTGGTCGCAGCGGCTGTCCGGCGGCGAGCAGCAGCGGCTTGCGATCGCGCGCGCGCTGCTGGCCAAGCCCAGATGGCTCTTGCTCGATGAGGCGACCGCCGCGCTCGACGAAAAGCTCGAGGCGCAAATCTACACTGCCATCTTCGAACATCTGCCGGAGACGACGGTTATCTCCATCGGCCATCGTTCGACGCTGCTCGCCATGCACAAGCGGCACCTGGCGCTCGAGCCGCAGACCGACGGCGTCTATGCGCCGCAGGGCTGAGCGAGGGCGTTGATCTGCCTCCTTGCGTCACGCGTTGAGCGTGGCCCAAGGTCGGCGCAAGGAGATCCGAAGATGCACGCTGGCCCCATCGCTCTCGCCTTTGCCGCCGCCTATCTCGGCGCGGCGCTCTATTCGGTGCTGGTGGAGCAGCCCGCGCGCCTTACGCTCGACGATAAGGCGCTGGTGAAGGAATGGGCGCCCAGCGACCGGCGGGCGCTTCTGCTCCTGGCGCTTTTCGCGCTGGCCTCGGCGATCGCGGCGCTGATCGAGAACCGTACCGGCGGCAATGCGCTGTGGCTGATCGGGGCCGCCTTCGCGATGGCTAGCTGGCCCTACATGTTTTTTGTGCTGGTGCCGCTCAACAACCGGCTGCTGGCCGCCGCAGCCGACGGCGGCGCTGGCGCGCGTGGGCTGATCGCCACGTGGGGCCTGCTGGAATGGGGGCAGGTCGGGCTGGGGCTGGTCGCCAGCGCCGTGTTCGTGGCCGCGCTGGGCTGAAGCCTATTTCTTCGATTCGTCGAACTGCGCACGGCAGGCTGGCGAAATTTCCGCGAGTTTGGCGCGCAGGCAGGCTTCGATCTTGTCTGCGTCCGGAATGTCCTTCCCGCAGAACTTGAACGCGTCCTTCTCGCAGGCCGCCCGCTGCTGGGGCGTGCCTTGCGCGCCGGCAGGCGCTGAACCCAGGGCCGGGACGAGGAGAGCGAGCGCGAAAAGGGCAGGGTGTCTCAAAAGCTTCATCCTTGCATTGGCCGCATCGGAAACCCGCCGGCCGCGTTTTCGTTCCGCGCTCTTGCCCTCGCCGCCCCGCGCGCCTAAACCCCGGCGCATGAACGATCAGCCGAAAGTCAAAGCCCGCCAGCCGCGCGGCCTCGCAGACCGCGGTCCGGCCGAACTCGCCGCCGCCGACCGGATGCTGGCGAAGATACGCGAGTCCTACGAGCTCTACGGGTTTGAGGCGGTTGAAACGCCATTCTTCGAATATACCGACGCGCTCGGCAAGTTCCTGCCGGATCAGGACCGTCCGAACGAGGGCGTCTTCTCCTTCCAGGACGACGACGAGCAATGGCTCTCGCTGCGCTATGATCTTACGGCGCCGCTCGCCCGCTACGTTGCCGAAAATTACGACAAGCTGGCCAAACCTTACCGCTCCTATCGGGCAGGCTACGTCTTCCGCAACGAGAAGCCGGGCCCCGGCCGCTTCCGCCAGTTCATGCAATTCGACGCCGATACGGTAGGCGCCGCCTCGGTCGCCGCCGACGCGGAAATCTGCATGATGGCGGCCGACACGTTGGAAAAGCTCGGCATCCGCCGCGGCGACTACATCGTCAAGGTCAACAACCGCAAGGTGCTCGACGGCGTGATGGAGGCGATCGGTCTTCCCGATGCGCCCGAACATCACCAGCGTCGCCTCAAGGTGTTGCGCGCGATCGACAAGCTCGACCGCCTCGGCCCGCATGGCGTCGAAATGCTCCTCGGTCCCGGCCGCAAGGACGAGAGCGGCGACTTCACCGCCGGCGCCGAACTCGACGCGGCTGCGATCGCGCGCGTGCTGTCGTTCACCGCCGCGCGCAAGGCGACCAACGCCGAAACCATCGCGGCGCTCGAACATGCCGCGACCGGATCCCAGCGCGGGCTCGAAGGCGTCACGGAAATGCGTGACATCGCCGCCTTCGCGCTGGCCGCCGGCTATGGCGAGGATCGCATCCTGATCGATCCTTCCGTCGTGCGTGGCCTCGAATATTACACCGGCCCCGTTTTCGAGGCCGAACTCACGTTCGGCGTCACCGACGAAAAGGGCGCCCCGGTGCGCTTCGGCTCTGTGGGCGGGGGCGGGCGCTACGACGGCCTCGTCGGACGGTTCCGCAGCGAGCCGGTGCCGGCGACAGGCTTTTCCATCGGCGTTTCGCGCCTGTTTGCCGCCCTGAAGCTGATCGACAGCCCGATCGTGAGCGCAGGCAGCCAGATGGGTCCGGTCGTGGTGCTGGTCATGGATCGCGACCGCGTTGCGCATTATCAGGCGATGGTCGCAAAGCTGCGCGCGGAAAACGTGCGCGCCGAACTCTACCTTGGGTCCGCCGGCATGAAGGCGCAGATGAAATACGCCGATCGGCGCAACAGCCCTTGCGTGATCATCCAGGGGTCTGACGAGCACGCCAAGGGCGAAGTCCAGATCAAGGACCTAATTGAAGGCGCGCGTGCAGCCGCCGCGATCCAGTCCAACGATGAATGGAAGGCGGCGCGGCCGGCGCAGTTCTCCGTGCCGGAGCACGATCTCGTCAACGCCGTGAAGGACGTGCTCGCGCGTCACGCGTAGCGTCAGCGTCACGTCGCCTTCGTCATCGCCTTCTTCAACAGGCTGAGCACACGCTTCTCGTCCTCGATCCAGTCCGCCACCTCTTCGGGCGCGCGGCGGAACGCGTCGCGAAGCGCGCCCGTCTCGTAGGCGTCGAAGATCGCGGGATGAATGTAGCTTGCCCGGCAGACGGCGACCGTGTTGCCGAGCCGCCCCGCGACTTCGCGCACGGCGGCGACGGTCGCGCGCCGGCGCGCTGTCATGCTCTCGCCCACCTCCTGCGCGGCCAGCGCACGCGCAGCCAGCACCGTCGCCGCCCAGGTGCGGAATGTCTTCGCGGTGAAGTCGAAGCCGGTCAGTTCGCGCAAGTAGTCGTTCACGTCGCTGGAGGCGACATCGCGCGCCTCGCCGCCGTCGAGGGCATAGCGGAACAGGGTCTGGCCAGGCAGATCCTGACACTTGCGCACGACGTTCACGATCCGCCGGTCCGAAACGGCAACGCGCCATTCCTTGCCGCTCTTGCCGCGAAACGCAAAGCGCAGCCAGCCGCCGTCTATCTCGACATGCTCCTCGGTGAGCGTCGTCAGGCCGTAGGAATCATTCTCGCGCGCGTAGGTCGCGTTACCGATGCGGATAAGCGTTTGCTGCAGCAGCGTCACCACGACGGCGAGCACGCGCTCGCGCGAGATCTTGCGCTGGCGCAAGTGCTCGTCGACGGCGGCGCGCAGCTTCGGCAGGGCGGCGGCGAATTCCGGCAGCAGCGTGTATTTCGTGGCTTCGCGATGCGCGGTCCAGTCCTCATGATAGCGGTATTGCTTGCGCCCGCGCGCATCGCGGCCCGTGGCCTGGACGTGCCCGCGCGGCTGCGGCGAGATCCAGACCTTCTCCCACGCGGGAGGGATAACGATCGCCTTGATCCGCGCGATCGTCGCCTTGTCGCGGATAAGCGCACCCTTGGGATCATAATAGGCGAAGCCCTTGCCGACGCGCTTTCGCGAGATGCCCGGCCGCGATTCGTCGGAGAAGGCGAGCCCCGCCGCGCGCGCCACGGCTGCGGTTTGCGCGAGGTTGGGCGAGACAATGGCGTCCATCTGAAAGCGGCTCCGGCGGTGCAGAGCGCTAACGCCGCCGCACAGGCC
>CAMFKC010000282.1 GCA_945956975.1 uncultured Methylocystaceae bacterium
CCCGCGAGCACGGCAAGACCATTCCCGACGCCAAGGGCGACATCCAGCGCGGCGTGGAAGTGATCGAATTTTCCTGCGGCGTGCCGCACCTGATGAAGGGCGAATATACCGACGGCGCGGGCCCGGGCATCGACATCTATTCGATGCGCCAGCCGCTCGGCGTCGTCGCCGGCATCACGCCTTTCAACTTCCCGGCCATGATCCCGATGTGGAAGTTCGGCCCGGCCATCGCCTGCGGCAACGCCTTCATCCTCAAGCCGTCCGAGCGCGACTGCGGCGTGCCGCTGCGCCTTGCCGAACTGATGATCGAGGCCGGCCTGCCGGCGGGCATCCTCAACGTCGTCAACGGCGACAAGGAAGCCGTGGACGCGATCCTCGACGACCGCGACGTGAAGGCCGTCGGCTTCGTCGGCTCCACGCCGATCGCCGAATACGTCTACACCCGCGGCTGCGCGGCGGGTAAGCGCGTGCAGTGCTTCGGCGGCGCGAAGAACCACATGGTCATCATGCCCGACGCCGACATGGACCAGGCCGTCGACGCGCTGATCGGCGCGGGCTACGGCTCGGCCGGCGAGCGCTGCATGGCGATCTCCGCCGCCGTGCCGGTCGGCAAGGGCACGGCCGACGCGCTGATGGAACGCCTCATTCCGCGCGTGGAAGCGCTGAAGATCGGCCCCTCCACGGACCTGACCGCCGACTACGGCCCGGTCGTGACCGCCGAAGCGCTGGCGCGGATCAAGGACTACGTCGAGATCGGCATCAAGGAGGGCGCCACGCTCGCGGTCGACGGCCGCGGCTTCAAGATGCAGGGCTACGAGAACGGCTGGTACATGGGCGGCTGCCTGTTCGACAACGTGACCAAGGACATGCGGATCTACAAGGAAGAGATCTTCGGGCCCGTGCTCTCCGTCGTGCGCGCGCAGGGCTACGAGGAGGCGCTCAAGCTCGTGAACGATCACGAATACGGCAACGGCGTCGCGATCTTCACCCGCGACGGCGACGCCGCCCGCGACTTCGCCTCGCGCTGCCAGATCGGCATGGTGGGCGTGAACGTGCCGATCCCGGTTCCGATCGCCTATTACACGTTCGGCGGCTGGAAGCGCTCGGGCTTCGGCGACCTCAACCAGCACGGCCCGGATTCGATCCGCTTCTACACCAAGACCAAGACCGTCACGTCCCGCTGGCCCTCGGGCGTCAAGGACGGCGCGAGCTTCGTCATCCCGACGATGAACTGATGATCGTGAGCATGGTCGCGTTGCGCTAACGCGATCTCGCCATAAGACGAACCCGATGCGATGCTGATGCGTCGCATCGGGTTTTTCATGTTTCGTCCCGCCTCCCGGAGCGTCGCTCGGTGAGCACGCCCCAAATCTCCCGCAAGCTGCTCGTCGCGCGCATCGGCGTGGCGCAACTGATCGGCTATGGCGGCACCTACTATTTGCCCGCCATCCTCGCTGCGCCGATCGGGCGCGACCTCGGCCTGTCGCCGAACTGGACGTTCGGCGGCCTGTCGCTGGCGCTGATCGTGTCGAGCTTCATCGGCCCGACCGTTGGCCGCCATGTCGACCAGGGCGGGGCGAGAGGGGCGCTGATTTCGTCCAATTTGGCCTTTGCTCTCGGCCTTGCGCTGCTCGGTCTCGCGCATGGCCTGCCGATGATGCTCGCGGGCTGGCTGCTGATGGGGCTCGGCTGTGGGCTCGGGTACTACGAAACTGCCTTTGCGGCGCTCACCCGGCTCTACGGCGTTTCGGCGCGGCGGCTGATCTCGGGCGTCACGCTGATCGCCGGCTTCACCTCCACCGTGTCGTGGCCGCTGATGGCTTGGCTGGAGGCGCATTACGGGTGGCGGGCGACCTGCTTCTTCTGGGTCGCCGCAAACCTGCTCGTCGCCTTGCCGCTCAATCTCACGCTGCCCGCGCCCGCGCCGTCCAACCTCGATGGCGCTGCGGCCGGGATCGACGACGAACACCGCCATGTCGTCGATCCATCCTTGCAGCGGCGGGCGATGGTCGCGATCGGACTGATGTTCACCGCCACTGCAATCGTCAGTTCTGGCCTTTCGGCGATCATGCCGCGGCTGCTTGCGCATTTCGACGTATCGCAGACGGCCGCCATTGCAGCGTCGGCGCTGATCGGCCCTGCGCAGGTCGCCGGGCGTCTGGCGGAAATGGGCTGGCTCAGCCGCTACCATCCACTCGTTTCAGCAAGGCTGGCGACGCTGTTCCTGCCGATTGGCGCGGGCGTGTTCATTGCCGGCGGGGCGGCCTTCGCCATGCCGTTCACGATGCTCTACGGCGTCGGCAACGGCATCCTGACGATTGCGCGTGGCTCATTGCCGCTTGCGATCTTCGGACCGGCTGGCTACGGGCGGCGGGTCGGCGTTCTATCGGCGCCGTCGCGCATCGCGTCGGCCTTGGCGCCGGTGGCGGTAGGCGTCCTCTTCGACGCCTCGCCCGCCGCCGGCCTTGCGGCGATGGCCGCCTGCAACCTGATTGGACTAGCCGCGCTCTTCATCATCTCGGCGCGGCCTTGAGACTGATCAGCGACGCCCGGCGACCGCGTGATAGACCCACAGCACGACGACAGCGCCCACGATGGCGACGATGATGCTGTAGATGTTCAGCCCGGTGACGCCGGCTGCGCCGAAAAAGGTGAACAGATAGCCGCCCACGACCGCGCCGACGATGCCGAGCACGACATCCATCAGGAAGCCCTGGCCGCTCTTGTTGACGATCTTCGAGCCGATGAAGCCGGCGATCAGGCCGAGGATGATCCAGGCGATGACTGACATACGCGTTTCTCCAACCCGGCCGGCGCGGACACGCTCCGGCTTCCCGAGGAATGTCGTGAGACTTTTTCCAAAACGCAAGTGACCAAAGACTGGTTGCAGCCTGACTTGTCTTGGCCACGATCGCACCCGACATTGGGCGGGCGGCTGTCGCCAGTCGCGCGTGTGGAGCCGAAATCATTTTTTCGCGCCGTAAAGCCGAGGGGGCGTTTGCGGGTTCGACGAACCAGGGAGAACTACAATGGGTTTCTTTGACGACGCCGTGAATGACGCCGTGCCGGGCGGCAGTCTCGCCAAGCCGATCGCCATCGCCATCGGCGCGTTGTTGCTCAAGAACATGTTCAGCGGCAAGTCCGAGCCGGCGCCAGCGCCAGCTCCCTCGCAGTCCCTGCCGCCGATGGGCGGGCAGGACGGCGGCGGCCTGCTGGGCGGCCTCGGCGACCTCGTTTCGAAGTTCCAGAAAGCGGGTCATGGCAGCGCCGTCGATTCGTGGATCGGGTCCGGCCAGAACCAGCCGATCCAGCCCGGTCAGCTCGGCTCCGCGCTTGGGCAGACAACGATCAGCGATCTCGCGCGCCAAGCCGGCGTCAGCGAGCAGGAACTGCTCAACGGCCTCGCCCAGGCGCTGCCAGGCGTGATCGACAGGCTGACGCCCGGCGGCCGTCTGCCGACGGCGGCCGAGCTGACGGCGCGCTGAGCGGCGCTTGGCGCCATTGCGATCCGGCGGCCACGACCGCCGGATTTTTCAAGCCCATCAATTCGGGAAGAGCTCGACGTGGGTCTCGGCGGTGCGCCCATAATAGAGCGCGCGGCGGCCTGCAAACGAGACGATATAGCCCGCGCAGCCGCCGGCCATGACGCGCGCGCAGAATCCGTTGTAGGTGTAGTCCGCCGCCCCGCTTTGCGCGTGCCGGATCGCGGCGACGATGGCCGCCTCATCGAAGCACGCGGCGATCGGCGTCGCAATGGCGCGCGTCGCCAGAACCACGTTGTCGCCGTCGGGCCGGTAATAGGTCGCGGAGGCGCGGCGGAAATCGATCGCGTAGCTCTCGAACCCCGCGTCCATCAGGGCGCCGACGATTTGCGGGAAGGACATCGTGTCGGTTTCCGCGCCCTGCAGGCATGCGTCGGCGATCTCGGTCAGGCGAGCTTCCATCTTCAATCTCCTGTGGTTGGCGCGCCGCTAGTCGAGCGGCGTCTTCGTCAGGCCGAGATGTGCGACCGTCGCGGCGAGTATCCTCTTCAAGCCCTGCCGGTCAGCGGCCGACAGGTGGGCGAAACATTCGCGTTCGTTGCGATCGGCCAGCGCCGCCAGGTCCGGCACGAAGGCCTCCCCGCGGCTCGTGAGCCGCAAGGTCTGCGCGCGGCCGTCGTCGGGATCTGCGTCGCGGACGACATAACCCTTGGCGATCAGTCGGTCCGCCAGTTTGGTGACGGCGCCGCGGGTGAGCCCCATTTCAGCAGCGAGAAGGCTCGGCGCCGTCGCCTTCCGGGCGAACATCACACGCATCAGTCCCCATTCGGCGACCGTCACGTCCTTGTCGGCGAGCTTGCGCGCAAAGCCATGCGACACATGGTTGGAGACTTGCCGCAGCCAGTAGCCGAGATGGTCGGTCAGTTCGGGGACGCGTCGCTTCATCGATCCGCCAGCATTTGATTTCCTAGGAAACTATCTAATTATGATTTCCTAGTCAACCAGATTTCACGGCGGTCCGGATCGGGTTCAGGCCGCCTTGCTGGCGGCGGCGGGCGGCGGCGCCAGCAGACC
>CAMFKC010000283.1 GCA_945956975.1 uncultured Methylocystaceae bacterium
CGGTCATGCCGCCGGCCAGCCTTTGCGCTTGATGGATGTGGGCAGCGGCGGCGGTGCGGCTGCGCGACGTGGCGCGCGTGGAGCTCGGCGCGCTGCAATATGCGACATCGGCCTATGTCGACGACCGCCCCGCCGTCCTGATCCCGGTCTATCAGCTGCCGGGCTCCAATGCGCTCGACATGGACAAGGCCGTACGCGCCCGTATGGCCGAGCTCGCCAAAAGGTTTCCGAAAGGTCTCGCCTGGGGCATCAACTACGACACCAACATGTTCGTGTCGGCGTCGATGCACGACGTGAAGATCACGCTTCTTGAAGCGCTGCTGCTGGTCTTCGCGGTCGTGTTCCTGTTTCTGCAGAGCTGGCGCACGACGCTCATCACGGGCATCGCCATCCCCGTGTCGCTGATCGGCGTGATGGCGGTCATGTTGGTGCTCGGCTTCTCGCTCAACACGCTGAGCATGCTCGGTATCGTTCTGGCGATCGGGCTCGTGGTCGACGACGCCATCGTCGTGGTTGAAAACGTCGAACGCCAGCTCGAGCGCGGGCTCGCCCCGCTGGCCGCCGCGCGCATCGCCATGGGGGAAGTCACGGGCCCAATCATCGCCACGTCGGCCGTGCTGATGGCTGTGTTCGTTCCCGTCGCGTTCCTGCCCGGCGTCACGGGGCGCCTCTACAATCAATTTGCGCTCACCATCGCAATCTCCATAGCGATCTCGGCCTTCAACTCGCTCACGCTGACTCCGGCGCTGTGCGCGGTTCTGCTGCGCCATCGCGGCGAAACCAGCTTCGGGCCGTTCCGCTGGTTCAACCGCACGTTCGATCGCCTGTCCGACGCCTACGGTCGCAGCGTCAAGCGGCTGGTCGCGCTGCGCTGGATCATGATGATCCTGTTCGTGGCGGGCGTGGGCGCCACATGGGCGATCGCGCGCAGCATTCCGACCAGCTTCCTGCCCGTGGAAGACCGCGGCTACATGTATGTCGTGACGCAATTGCCGGACGGCGCCTCGCTCCAGCGCACCGACGAGTTCGCAGCCAAGGTGCGCAAGATCCTGCTGGAAGAGCCCGGCATGGACAATGTCATCTCGATGGTCGGGCTCAATTTTCTCAGCGGCTCCAACCAGTCGAATTCGGCGGCACAATTCGCCATTCTCAAGCCTTGGGACGAGCGGGGGCCGGGCCGCGATTCCGCCTCGGTCATCGCAAGCCTGCGCGCGAAGCTGTCGAAACTGCAGGACGGCGTCGTCCTGGTCTTCGATCCCCCGGCCATCCCCGGCATCGGCAGCGCCGGCGGCTTTGAGATGCAGGTGGAAGATCTGACCGGGCGCGGGTCGCGCGCGCTGGCCGATGCGACGCAGGCGCTGATGGCGGAGGCGCGCAAGCAGCCCGAGATCGCCGGACAGCAGCTTTTCACCACCTTCAGCGTGGACACGCCGCAATACCGCTACGATCTCGACCGTACGCAGGCGAAGCTGCTCGGCCTGCGGCTGCCCGATGTGTTCAGCACGTTGCAGATCTATCTCGGCTCGCTCTACGTGAACGACTTCAACATGTTCGGGCGCACCTTCCGCGTCACCATGCAGGCCGAGCCCGGCGCGCGCGCGACGCCGAACGACATTTCTCATCTCTACGTCCGCAATACGCAGGGTCGCATGATCTCGCTCGATACGCTCGGCAAGCTCGAGCCGATCGTGGGGCCGCAGACGGTGCCGCGCTACAATCTCTACGGCACCGCCAAGATCAACGGCTCTGCGGCGCCGGGATATGGATCGGGCCAGGCGATCGAGGCGATGCAACGTGCCGCGGCGCGCGCGCTGCCTTCGGACTTCGGCTACGAATGGACCGGCATCACCTACCAGGAGCTCAAGGCGGGCTCCGTCGCGATCATTGTGTTCGCGCTGGCGCTGGCGTTCGTCTTCCTGTTCCTGGCCGCGCAGTACGAGAGCTGGACCATGCCGTTCATGGTCATTCTCGCGGTGCCCTTCTCTCTGCTCGGCGCCTATGGACTGATCTGGCTGCGTGGCATGAACATCGACGTGTTCTCGCAGGTGGGCTTCGTCATGCTGATCGGCCTGTCGGCCAAGAATGCGATCCTGATTGTCGAATTCGCGCGCCGGCTGCGCGAGGACGGCGCCTCGATTCTCGATGCAGCGTCGGAAGCTGCGCGCTTGCGCCTTCGACCCATCGTGATGACCGCCTTCGCCTTCATCTTCGGCGTCGTGCCGTTGCTCGTCGCGCAGGGCGCAGGCGCCGCAAGCCGGCGCTCGATCGGCACGACAGTGTTCGGCGGCATGTTGGTGGCCACTGTTCTCAGTCTGGCGTTCGTGCCCGTGTTCTATTTCGTCATCGAGAAGATGCGCGAGAGGCGGGGCGCTTCGCCGAGAGCCGCCATCGACCGCGCCGAAGCGCTCGATGCGAGCCCAGGCGAATGAGGATTTCGTCCGTCATGCGTTCAGCATTCCTGTCCCTTTCCACCGTCGCCGCCGCGGCCCTCTGCATCGCGGCTTGCGCCTCGCCCGCGGCGGCCGACGCGGTGCCGGTGCGCCTGGCGCCGGTCGAACAGAAGGACGTGCCGGTCTATCTCGATTATGTCGGAACTACCGAGGCGCCGCGCAACATCGTCGTCCAGGCGAAGGCCAGCGGATTTCTGGAAAAACAGGTTGTTCCCGACGGTTCGGACGTGAAGGCGGGCGACCTGCTCTACCGCATCGATCCGCGCGACTATCAGGCCGCGCTCGACCAGACCATGGCTCAGGCCAAGCGCAGCGCGGCGGCGCTGGAATATGCGCGCGTCGCGCAGGGCCGCAGCCAGACGCTGGTCGGGCGCGGCGCGGTGTCGAAGGACGCGTTCGATCTTGCCAACAGCAACCTGCGTCAGGCCGAGGCCGCAGCTGCGGTCGACGAGGCCGCGACGCGCACCGCGCGCCTCAACCTGAGCTACACTGAAGTGCGGGCCCCCTTCGCGGGCCGGCTCGGTCGATCGCAGGCATTCGAGGGCGCGCTCATCGTCGCCAACAACACCGTGCTCAACACGCTCGTGCAGCTCGACCCGCTCAACGTCGTCTTCAATCCCTCCGAAAACGACCTCGCGGCGATCCAGAAACAGCAGTCGCAGGGCGCGACGCCGGCCGAGGTGCGCGTAGGCGACAACGACGACGCCCTGAAGGGCTCGCTTACGTTTCTGGACAACACAGTCGATCGCGCGAGCGGCGCGCTTGCGGCGCGCGTCACCATCGCAAACCCTCAAAAGCGACTGCTGCCCGGACAATTCGTTCACGTGCGGCTGTTCGTCGGCGAATTGCGCGACGCGCTTCTTGCGCCCCAGACGGCGGTCGGCTCCGACCAGCTCGGCAAGTTCGTCTACGTCGTCAGCGCAGACAACAAGGCGATCCGTCGCCGCGTCACGCTGGGCGCTGCGCGCGACGCCTTCGTGATCGTGACGCGCGGCCTTGCTGCCGGCGACAGGGTCATCGTCGCCAATCTGCAAAGATTGAGCGACGGTTCCGAGGTTTCGGTCGACGCGTCAGACAAGCCGACGCAGTAGGCGCCTACAGCGCTGCGCGCGCAATGCGCGTCTGGCGCGTCTGCTTCCAGACGAGCCAGCCGACGATCGACACATTGACCGCGTTCCAAAGCACGCCGTTGAGAAAGGCTGTGCGGTAGGAGCCGGTCCAGTCGAAGATCACGCCGGAGACATAGCCGCCGAACGCCATGCCGACGATGGTCGCCGTGACCAGAACGCCGATCCGCGCGCCGGCCTCGCGCGGCGGCAAGAGTTCGCGGCAGATGACGGCGTACATGGGCACGATGCCGCCCTGGAACAGGCCGAAAATGCCCGACACGACATAGAGCGACGTCAATCCATCGAAGAAGAGATACAGCAGCAGCGCGACGCCCTGCATGACCGAGCCGATCAGCAGCGTGCGCGCGCCGCCGATGCGGTCGGCCACGTAGCCGGAAGCGACACGCGAGAAAATGCCGAGGAACAACATCAGCGAGAGCATTTCGGCGCCGCGCGCGACGCCGTAGCCGAGATCGCTGCAATAGGAGACGATGTGGACCTGCGGCATCGACATGGCGACGCAACAGGCGACGCCGGCGATGCTGAGCAGGATCATCAGGCTGCGCACGGACAGGCCGAGGTTGGCCTGCGCGGCGGCGGTGGCGGCGGCCGCAGCCTCCATCGTGTGCTCAGCCGGCCGCCGGCGCAAAGCGAGCGACAGCGGCGCGACGAGGGCTGCGACAAACAAACCGATGGCGATGTAGGTGTGCCGCCAACCGAAGGCCGGGACTGTCTGGTTGATGACGAGCGGCCAGATGGCGCCGCCGACATAATTGCCGGATGCGACGAGCACCACGGCAAGGCCGAGACGCCTGACGAACCAGTGCGAGATGTCGGCGATCAGGGGGCCGAAGCCGACCGCCGACCCAAAACCGATCAGCAGATGCGCGGCGGTGAAGACCTCGATGCCGGGCGCGAGGCCGGCGATCAGAAAGCCGAGGCCGAGCATGACGGCGGAAGCCGCGAGCGGAATGACGATGCCGACACGGTCCGCCC
>CAMFKC010000284.1 GCA_945956975.1 uncultured Methylocystaceae bacterium
GCCGCATGTCGTTCTGGCCGTCAATATTTCGCCTACGCATTTCGCCAAGCCGGGCTTCGTCGACGATGTCGCTCGCGTTCTCGACATGACCTGGTTTCCCGCCGAGCGGCTCGAAATCGAAATCGTGGAAAGCGCGGCCTTCGCCGACCCCGATTTTGCGATTCGCCAGATCGAGAAGCTGCACGCCTTGGGCGCGCGAGTCGCGATGGACGATTTCGGGACCGGCTATTCGAGCCTCTCGCTGCTGCAACGTCTGCCGTTCGACAAGGTGAAGATCGACAAGAGCTTTGTCGACGGCATCCCCAACACGCGATCCGTCGCCATCCTGCACGCGATCATTGCGCTCGTGCGCGCGCTCGGCATGAAGGTGACTGCCGAAGGGGTCGAGTCGGTCGAGCAGCAGCGATTTCTCAAGGCCGCAGGCTGCCATTATCTGCAGGGCTATCTCTATGCGCGCCCGCTGAAAGCAGAGGCCGTGCCCGAGTTCCTGTCGCGATACCGGACGGCGGCGCGTTAGGCGGTCGATCCCCTAGCGCGTCAGCGTGACGACGCTGTCCTTCGGGCCCACGCCGCGCGGCGTCGGCACCGCCGTCGCCGAATAATTCGTGTTCAGGATCAGCTCCGGGCCGCCATAGAGCAGCAGCGCGTCCGCCACGATGATCGTGTAGGCGGACTGGTCCGCGACGGGCGCCGACGAGGCGATGCCCAGGAACCCGCGCGAAAGATAGATCGTGCCGAGCAGGTTGCGGGCGTCGTTCGACAGGATCGCATGCAGGCCGCCCTTCGGCAGGGCGCGGTCCTCGAAGAACAGGACGCCTGCCATATCGCCGGCCGCAGCAGCCGACAAAGAAATGTGCGTGTCGCTGCCGAAATAGATGTTCGGAAAATTGCCGGACGCGACGGGCGTGGTCGCGGTCAGGTAGAACCCGACCCCGTTGCCGGTCGCGCTCGCGCCGGAATCGACCATGAAGGGGCCGTCCTTGATCACGTAGACGCCGGGCGTCAGCGTGACCGACGCGCCGCCCGTGATGTGCAGGCCGCCGCAATAGACGCCCGCTGCGAGCGATGTGGAGTTGCTTACCTTCAGGTTTGTGTAAGCGCAGCCGGCCGGCGTCACCGGCGCGGGGATGCTCGCGAGCGGATCGGGCGCTGCGGGGCTGTCCGTTGCGGGCGGTGAGGAATAGTTCAGCCCGACGACGCCGACATAGCCGCCGCCCGACTGGATGCTCTTCGCCGTAATTTTCGACGTGTCCAGCCCGATCATGCTGTAGAGCGCCGGGAGGTTGGTCGACACGTGGCAGGCGGGCGATGTGACCTTCGCGCCCTTCAGCATGAGAATGCCGGGGTTCGGCAAGAGCATCACGTCGATCGCCAGCGCAGCCAGCGTAATCGCGCCGGCCTTGTCCAATGTCGTGCTCGGCACGTAGGCGAGCTTCGGGTCCGTCGTCGCCAGCGAGGCGACGCAGAGCGGCGCGCCGCCGGACACTTTGGCCGTCGCCGTCGCGCTGGTCCGCGTCGACGGCATACCGAGAATTGCGCCGAAGCGCGTCGGGATATCCTGCGTCAGAGTGACGGTCACGCTGGACAGATTGGCGGGTGTGCTTGTCGCTGCGGCGATCGCCGCGCCGCGCGCATTGGCCGAAACGATGTTGGCGACGACATTGGCGACGCTCGTTTGCGTAGCGTTGCCCAGCCGCGTCGCCTGCGCGCCACCGAGCGCCGCCGTATCTGCGACGGTCTGGAGATTGCGCTTGCCGGAAACGGCGGTTGCATAATCGACCGTCGCGCCGACCGCCAGAAGCAGGACCGGCGCGACGATGGAGAAAACTACGGCGACGCTTGCGCCAGAGTGTCGGGCGAATTCCGCGCCGGCCTGCCTCAGTCGGGCAAGGCCGGACACGGCCGGCCTCACGCGGCGGCAGCCTGTTTTTGTGCGCGCAGAACGTAGCGCAACTGATAGCTGAGCAGGCGCCAGTTGACTGGCTTGGTCACGAACGACGTCGCGCCTTCGTCGTAGGCGCGGTCGATCGAGTCCATGTCCTCGAGGCCAGTGACGATCACGACCGGCAAGTGGCGCAACGCAGGATCGCTGCGGATCGCGCCGATCATCTGGAAGCCGTTCATCACGGGCATTTCGAGGTCGACGACCACGAGGTCGAACTGCCCTTCGCGCAATTTCCGGAGCCCTTCCGCGCCATTCTGTGCGGTCTCGACCTCTGCGGTCGGCGTCGAGAGATAGACCCGCGCGAACTCGCAATGGATCGGGTCGTCGTCGACGACCAGGATGCGCACGCTATCCAGCAGAACATATGTATAGGCGCGAGACTTGTCGGGGGCGTCGGACACGGGGGCTCCTCGCGACGGACGCTAGCGGCCATTTGCGAAGCAAGGCTTAACTGCGCGAGCAACTCATCGCACGGCGCGGATAAACGCCAGCCGCGTCGCGCGCGCCGCGCGAATTGGTTATCGAAATCTTGCCGCCGGCTATTGCACCAGTTGCACCGTGGCGACGTTGGGCCCGACGCCGGCCGGAGGCTGCACGGACGTCGCGCCGAAATTGGTATTGAGTTGAAGCGTCTGGTTGTCGGTGACCGAAATCATGCGCGCCACCACGATGGTCCAGGCCGACGTCGCGCCGACGGCGACGCCGCCGCTGCCGCCGCCGCCCTTGACGCCCACCTGCAGCGCGCCGCGCGACAGGTAGATCGTGCCCAGCATGTTGGGCGCGTTGCGGCTTTCGAACTTGTGCGCCTGGTAAAGAGGGACGGTGCGGTCCTCGAACATGAGGACGCCCGCATAGGGCCCGGCGGCCGGCGCGGAGAGGGACACGCTTGATTTTGCCTTTGTCTCGATCGTGGCGCCGCTGCCGGTCAGATAGAGCGTCACGCCATTGCCCGTCAGGCTTGCGCCGGCTTTGACGCTGAGCTTTCCGTCCTTGATGATGTAGGTCCCTGGCATGAGATCGACGGCCGCCGCATCGCCGACTTCCAGTCCGCCGCAATAGACGCCGGGCGTGAGGCTCTGCGAGCCGGTCGTGATCTTGAGATTGTTGTAGTCGCAGGCGCCGATGGCCGGCGCGGCGAGGCTTGCCAGCGGATCGGACACGGCGGGGCAATCGGATTGCGGGGAGGGCGCGTAGCTGGACGTCGAGTCCGATTGCGCGCCGCCGGCCGAACAAAGCCGGCCGTATTGCATCTGCGCGCCGCCCGAGATCGCGACGCCGTCGGTCGCGGTGGAATCCGACACGATCTGGCAGCCCGCCGCCTGCACCCGGGCGACATCCACCTCCAGCGTCTTGCTCTTGGACGTCTCGAGCCCGAGCATGCAGATCGCCTGCGTATTGCCGACCGCGCGCGCCTGCGCCCGCACGGCGACGCGCATGTTCAGGAGGCCGATGATGTTGTTGACGATGGCGGGCGTTGTGCGGCTCGCCTCGACCGTCACGAGTGTATTGCCCGCCGTCAGCGACGTGTTCACCGTGATTGCGGCCCCGCTCGCGCCAGCGCGCGAAGCGACGTAATTCGCGACCGCCTGCGTGACCGTCGCGGAATTGGCGTTGGCGAGACGCAGCGCCTGGGCCCCGGCCAGCGCGCCGCCGTCGGCGATCGATTGCAGGTTGGACTTGGCGCCGACCACGCGCGTGTAGTCGATGGCGGCCCCGGCGGCGAGGCCAATGACCGGCGCGACAACCGAAAACAGGATGGCGACGCTGCCGCGCACATCTCGAAGGAACGCGCGACGTCGCGCCCCTCCGGCCGGACGGGGGCTTTCGCTTTGTCGCGCGGAGCCGAAGTGGCGGAACAATTGACCCTCCGTGCGCACCCTAGGTCCCCATCCGCCAATTAAATCTTAAATTCATTTGCACAGTCTGCGGCGATGCGAACGCGCCGGGCGAGGGCCCGGATGCGCCCGCAGGCGCGAGGCCCCCTTGTCGATGAAGCCCGTCTCGATCCGCGTGAAGTTCGTTCTGGCGGTCGCGCTGGCGATCATCGGGGCGCAGGCGGTCGTCGCCGGCGTCTTCGTCTGGCGCGACGCCGGCCTTTACGCGCGCACCAAGCAGGAGACGTTGGGCGCTGCGGCCCAGTCCATCGCGGCGGCCGTCGCCGAACCCGCCCGGCGCGGCGACGCCGAAGGCGCCTATCGCGCGCTGCGCGCCATCGGCGCCATTCCCGGCGCATCCTACGTGCGGCTCGAGAATATGAACGGGGAGGCGCTGGCCGAAACCGGGCGCACGGAGCAACTCGTCGGAGACGCCGTCGCCTCGGAGCCCGGCCGGGCGATCGACCCGTGGCGTCTGCTCGGTTCGCGGACGCTCGAGATCGCGGCGCCCGTCATCGAATCCGGCGAGCCTGTTGGCCGTGTCGTCCTTGTCGGCGATGTCACCGACCTGCCCAGGCGGCTTGCCGACGCGCTTGCGCTCATGGGCTGGGGCGCGCTCGGCGCGCTGCTGCTCGCAATCCTCATCGCCAGCCGCCTGCTTCGCCGGATGACGCGCCCGCTCGTCGAACTCGCCGGCGCCATGACGAAAGTCGGCGCGACGCACGATTACGATG
>CAMFKC010000285.1 GCA_945956975.1 uncultured Methylocystaceae bacterium
GGCTCGATGCGAACACCGGGAATGAGCAATCCGGGCGTGTAGGCGCCGAGAGCGACCGCGGTCTTCATGACGTTGTCGCGCGTGAGATCGTCGCCGCACTTGCGCAGCACCTGCTCCAGCGTTTGCGCCAGCACGTAGGCGATGACGTTGATGTTGTTGGTCTGATCGCCACCCGGATAATAGCGCGTCATGAAGTCGCGCCATTCCTTCACGCCAGCGTCATCGGACATTCCTGGATCGTTGGGATCCTTCACCCAGTGTCCGGTGATCACGCCCTTCGCATTGTCGAAGCCCGCGGGCTTGAGCACGCTGCCGACATGCGACCCGACGGAGGCGACGAACTGCAGCGGGTTCCATTGCAGCTCGGCAATCTTGCGGATGGCCTGCGTCGAAAATTTCGGCGTCGTGAAATCCATCATGACGTCGGCGCCGCCCGCCTTGATCTGGACGACCTGAGAATCCACGGTCGGCGTTCGCGTGTCGTAGGAGGCCTTCGACACGATCATCGACGCGGCCTTGTCGCCGAGCCCTTCGGTCAGGCCTTGCAGCAGGTCCTTGCCGAAATCGTCATCCTGGTAGAGCACGCCGATCTTCGCGTCCGGCTTGTGGGCCAGGATATAGCTCGCATAGAGGCGGCCCTCCGCGCGGTAATTGGGTTGGAAGCCGATGCTCCACGGAAAATGCTGCGGGTCCGAGAGCGCCGACGAGCCGGTGCCTGCAAAGAGCTGCGGCACCTTGCGGCCGTTCATGTATTTCTCGATAGCGACATTGGTCGGCGTGCCGACGACGCCGAACAGGAACAGGACGCCGTCGCTCTCCACGAGGCGGCGCGCCTGCTCGACCGTCTTCGGCGGCGAATAGGCGTCGTCGTAGGAGATCATGCGGATCTTGCGGCCGTTGATCCCGCCGTGTTCGTTGAGGCGGTTGAAATAGCCTTCGAAGATCTTGCCGTAGACCGAATAGACCGACGCCGGGCCGCTGTAGGGCACGATGTTGCCGACCAGTATCTCCGTATCGGTTGCGCCCTGGTCGTATTTCTTCTCCGCCGCCGCTGCGGGGGCGCTTGCGAGCGCAAGCGCGACGAGCGTCTGCATGAAACGTGTCATCGACGTAACCTCCGGGCTTCTGCGGCGCACGACCCTCCCGGGCGCCGGGCCTATTGCCAGACGAGCAGCCTGCGTTCGAGCCAGTTCATGATGAAGGTGATCGACAGGCCGAGCATCGCCAACAGGAAGAGTAGCGCCATGACGCCGTCCATGTCGAAGGTCGACTGGAGGTAAGCGAGCACCTGGCCAAGCCCGTGCTCGGCTGCGAGCAGCTCTGCGCCGACGACGCCGAGCAGCGCATAGACGAGCCCGAGCCTGAGCCCCGAGAAGATGATGGGCACGGCGGAAGGCAGCGTGACCTTGAAGAAAATCTGGCCCGGCGTCGCGCCCAGCGCGCGCGAGAGGACGAGATGATCCGAGTTGACGCCGCGAATCCCGGCGACCGTCGAGGACAGGACGATGAAGAAGGTGAGGCTCACGGCCACCGCGATCTTGGAGCCGATGCCGAGCCCGAACCACAGGAGAAAAAGCGGCGCCAGCGCGATGCGCGGCATGGCGTTGAGCAGCGTGAGGTAGGGCTCGCAGGCCTTGTGCAGCCGCGGCAGCATCGCGAAGAGAAGCCCGACCAGCACGGCCGCGATGCTGCCCGCCCAGAAGGCGATGGTGGCCGCAAGAACGGTGTAAAACAGGTCGTTCCACAAGGTGCGCTCGCTAACGAAGCCGCGCCACAGGAAGGCGGCGATGCCGGAGGGCCGTCCGAAGAAGGTCGGGTCGAGCAGCTTGCTGGCGCTCGCAAATTCCCAGACCGCGATGAAAGCGACAATGAAGGCGCCATGCGCCAGCGAAAGGCGGAGCCATTTATTCATCGCCCGTCGCTCCCTGTTCCAGAAGGCCCCACAATTGCGCATAGAGATCGTGGAAGCGGTGGTCGGACTGCAGCTTGCGCACGGAGCGCGGGCGCGGCAGGTCGATCGGCACGTCCGCGACGATGCGTCCCGGCCGCGCGCTCATGACGATGACACGGTCCGACAGCGCAATCGCCTCGGCGAGGTCGTGTGTGACGAAGACGACGGTCTTGCGATGCGTCGACCAGAGGTTCATCAGCACGTCTTCGAGCGTCAGCTTGGTCTGCGCATCGAGCGCGCCGAAGGGCTCGTCCATCAGCAGCACGGGGCTGTCGAGCGCGAAGGTGCGCGCGAGCGCGCAGCGCTGGCGCATGCCGTGCGACAGCGCCTTCGGATATTTGTCGGCGAAATCGCCGAGGCCGACCTGCTTCAGCAGGTCGCGCGCGCGCGTCTCGCGCTCCTGCTTCGGCACGCCGCGGATCTCCATGCCGTAGGCGGCGTTGGCGAGCGTGGTGCGCCACGGCAGCAGGCTGTCGCGCGCGAGCATGTAGGCGATGTCGGGATTGCCCTCGCGCGGCGGCTTGCCGAGCACGTGCAACTGCCCTTCATGCGTTTCGTGCAGCAGGCCGGTCAGCAGGTTGAGGATGGTCGTCTTGCCGCAGCCGCTCGGCCCGATCAGCGAGACGAATTCGCCGGGCGCGAGCGCGAAGGAGACGTGGTCGACCGCCAGCACCGGCGACGGCCCGCCCGCGCCGAAGCGCATGACGAGGTCGCGCGCCTCGATGGCGGGCGCGCCGGACGATGGGCGTCCGGCGGCCGGCTTGATTGATGTCGCGTCGTTCATCGCCGCGACGCCGTCATGGCGCCTTGGCGTAGATGATCTTCGCGGTGTCGAAGGCTTCCGGGATCTGCTTCATCGCCAGCATGTTGGCCGCGATCTGCTTCATGGCTTCGCGTGAGATCGAAATCTTGTAGGAGGGAATGGCGACTTTCATCGAGGCTTCCATGATCGCGTCGCCAGCCGGCATCTTGAATTCGAAATAGCTTTTCCCGATCTTCAGGACTTCCTCGAAATTGGCGGGGTTCTGGATGAAGGCCTCCGCGTCCTTTCCCGCGGCGATCAGGCCGTCGACCATCTTGGGATTCTTGTCGATCGACTCCTGCGTCACCCACATCGGCGAAGACGCGCCGTTGGTCGATGAAATCTCCTTCGGCTCCGGCGCCGTCGCACCGCGATAGACGGTGGCGCAGGCCTTCGTGACATCGCAGATCGAGCCCGAGGGCTCGAAGGTCACGCTCGCTTCGATCTGCTTCGAGCTCAAGGCGCCGAACGATGTGTTGGGCGCGCCGACCGCCACATAGGTGTAGTCGGCGGGCTTGAAGCCCGATTTCTCCGCCAGCAACGCAAATTGCAGTTCGGCGCCCGAGCCGCGCGCGGGCACGCCGATCTTCATGCCCTTCAAGGCCGCCATCATCGCCTTCAGATCCTGGTCGCCGCTCGGGATCTTCAGGTCGTTGCGCACGACGATCTGGAAAACGTTGAGCTGCGCGCCGCTGACCACCGCCTTCACCGGCGCGCCCTTGAGCGCCGCGTTGATCGCGACTTCGGGCGGGCCGAAGGACACGTCGATGCTCTTGGCCAGGAGCGCCTGCATGCCCAGCGGGCCGGAGGGAATCATCTGCAACTGGCATTTGACGCCGTGCTTCTCGCAGAAGCCCTTCGAGGCTGCGATGCGGTAGAGCATGTTGCCGACGCCGGGATAGTCCTGGATCTTGACCGTCACATCCTCGGCGCGCGCGGCGCCGCCGATCACGCAGGCGCACAGCGCCAGCAAGCTCGCAATCTTCTTCATCGTTTCCGTCCCCTCTGTCGCGATCTCTGTGGCGGATCGCTTGGTTCGATTTCGCGGGCGTCTCGGGCTAGGACAGCGGACCTCCTGCGATGGTGATGCGGTGCATGAGCCGGCGCTCGCCATGATAGTCGTTGACGGCGTAGTGCCAGGTCGAACGATTGTCCCAGAAGGCGATGGAGCCTTCTTGCCACTGGAAGCGGCACTGGAATTCCGGCCGGGCGGCATGCGCGTAGAGGAAGTTGAGAAGCGGCGCGCTTTCCTGAGCGGTCCAGCCGAGGAAATGCGTCGTGAACGCCGAATTAACGTAGAGGATCTTCTTGCCGCTTTCCGGATGCTTCAGAACGACGGGGTGAATGGCGTCCTGCGTTGCGGCCTCCGTATTGCCCAGCCTGCCGGCGGCGTCCTTCACATAGGCCGATTGAGCTCCGAAAACATGGCGGCTCGAATGGACGGCCTGCAAGCCTTCCAGCGTTTTCTTCAAGCCGTCGGACAGAGCCTCGTAGGCGCGGTTCATGCAGGCGAAAAGCGTGTCGCCGCCGCGCGGCGGCGTTTCGCGGGCCAGTAGGATGGAGCCGAGCGCAGGCTTCTGATCATAGCTGTGGTCGGTATGCCAGCCGCCGCCGATGTTGACGGTCTGGTTCGGCTCCTTGCGCACCTCGGCGATCTGCGGATAGCCCGGCGCCGCCTTGAAGAAGCGATTGACGTCGATGCGGCCGAACCGCTCGGCAAACGCGATGTGCTGCTCCGGCGAGAGCTGCTGGCCCCGAAAGAAGATCACGCCATGTTCG
>CAMFKC010000286.1 GCA_945956975.1 uncultured Methylocystaceae bacterium
TCGGCAGCGTCAGATGTGTATAAGAGACAGCCGTCGCACGGGGGCGGACGGCTTCGAACCGCAGGCGATCGTGGCCGTGTTCAACCAGCCCGACCACGGCGCCGGCACGGCCGGCGCGCCGGCTGGCCGGATGGTGTTCCAGATCCTCGACACCGCGACGCCGGAGTTCAACGCCGACAGCGAGGCCAATCGCGAGATGGCGAAGCAGTTGAAACCGCTGGTCGCCGACGACCTGCTCACCGAATATGTCGCGCGGCTGCAGAAGGATTACGGCGTGCGCATCAACGACGCCGCCGTGCGCGCGGCGACGGGCGGCGCCGAACAGTGAGCGTGGAGCCTGATTTCGACGGCTTCGCCCGCGCCTACGACGCGGGCGAGGCGCAGCTCGTCTCGACCAGGCTGGTCGCCGATCTCGAAACGCCGGTCTCGGCCTTCCTGAAACTGTCGGCGGGCCGGAAGGGCAACGTCTTCCTGCTCGAATCCGTCGAGGGCGGGGCGTCGCGCGGCCGCTATTCGATGATCGGGCTCGATCCCGACATCATCTGGCGCGCGAGCGCCGGCAAGGCCGAGATCAACCGCCGCGCGCAGTCCGACGCCGGGGCCTTCGAGTCCTGCCCCGACAGGCCGCTCGTCTCGCTGCGCAAGCTGATCGCGGAATCCGCCATTCCGCAGCAGGAAGGCATGCCGCCGATGGCGGCCGGCGTGTTCGGCTATCTCGGCTACGACATGGTGCGCGAGATGGAGCGCTTGGCGCCAGCCAAGCCCGACCCGATCGGCACGCCGGACGCGATCATGATCCGCCCGACCGTGATGGCCGTGTTCGACAGCGTGCGCGACGAAATGTCGATCGTTACCCCTGTGCGCGTGGCGGCGGGTGTCTCTGCGCGCGCGGCCTACGATCGCGCGCTGGAGCGGATCGACGCCGTCGTGGAGCGGCTGGAAGGGCCGCTGGTGCACGACGCGAGCGCGGACCCGCACCTTCTGGCGCAGGCGCCCGTTTCGAACACGCCGGAGCCGCGCTTTCTGGAAATGGTCGAGAAGGCGAAGGAATACATCCGCGCCGGCGACATCTTCCAGGTCGTGCTGTCGCAGCGCTTCACCGCGCCCTTCACATTGCCGGCGTTTTCTCTCTATCGCGCCCTGCGCCGCGTGAACCCGGCGCCCTTCCTCTGCTATCTCGATTTCGGGCCGTTCCAGGTCGTCTGCTCCAGCCCCGAAATCCTCGTGCGCGTGCGCGCCGGCGAAGTGACGATCCGCCCCATCGCCGGCACACGCTGGCGCGGCAAGACGGTAGCCGAGGACGAGGCGCTCGCCGCCGACCTGCTGGCTGACGAGAAGGAGCGCGCCGAACATCTGATGCTGCTCGACCTCGGCCGCAACGACGTCGGCCGCGTGGCGAAGATCGGCACGGTTGAGGTCACCGACCAGTTCACCATCGAGCGCTACAGCCACGTGATGCACATCGTGTCGAACGTGGTGGGGCAACTCGACCCGAAGCACGACGCCATCGACGCGCTGTCGGCGGGCTTTCCCGCCGGCACGGTCTCCGGCGCGCCGAAGGTGCGGGCAATGGAGATCATCGACGAATTGGAGGTCGACAAGCGCGGCATCTATGCCGGATGCATCGGCTATTTCTCGTCGACAGGCGACATGGACACCTGCATCGTGCTGCGCACGTCCATCGTGAAGGACGGCCAGATGCATGCGCAGGCGGGCGCGGGCATCGTCTACGATTCCGTGCCGGAGTCCGAGCACCGCGAATGCGTCAACAAGTCGATGGCGCTGTTTCGCGCGGCGGAGGAAGCGGTGCGGTTCGCGACCAAGGCGAAGCGCGGGCAGTAGGATTTCACGCAACCTCATCCTGAGGAGCGATGCGCAGCATCGCGTCTCGAAGGATGGCCGCAACAGGCGGGCCTTGGCCATGCTTCGAGACGCCCGCTGCGCGGGCTCCTCAGCATGAGGGCGCGGGGTTTTAGAATCCGCCGCTCGACAGCCGCAGAATCCTGCACGCCTCCCCCGCCTTCGCCGCCGGCGCATGCGGCGGGCGGATCAGCAGCGCCTGCGAGCGGGAAAAGATGCTGAGCAAAGACGAATCCTGCAGCGCGTGCGGCGTCGCGACGATACGGCCTTCGCCATCGGTTGAGAGCGTAGCGCGGAGATAGTCCTGCCGCTGGTCGTTCGCCTTCATGTCGGCGCCGAGGATAGCCGGCTGCGTCAAGTTCGCGCCCGCATTCAGATCGCCGCAGAGCTTTCGCACGAGCGGGATCAGGAAGATCAGGCTGCAGACGATCGAGGACACCGGATTGCCCGGCAGTCCCATGATGTGCATCTCGCCCAGCCGCCCGTGGATCAGCGGTTTTCCCGGCCGCATGGCGATGCGCCAGAAGCCGAGTTCCATGCCCTCTTTCGTGAGGGCGGATTGCACGAGGTCGTGGTCGCCGACCGAGGCGCCGCCGAGCGTGACGAGGATGTCGGCCTTCGCTTCACGCGCCTCGGCAATGCCGCGTTCGAGCGCGGCGAATTCGTCGCCGGCGATGCCGAGGTCAATCGGCTCGCCGCCGGCCCCTTCGACATAGGACGCGACGGCGAAGGGGTTGGAGCAGACGATCTGGTCGGGGCCCGGCGTCTCGCCGGGCATGACGAGTTCGTCGCCGGTCGCGAGGATCGCGACGCGCGGCTTTCGCGTGACGGGGACGAGCGGATGGTTCATCGCGGCGGCGAGCGCCAGTTCGGCGGGGCCCATGCGCACGCCCGCCTGGAGGCCGACCTCGCCTTCGCGGAAATCGACGCCGGCGACGCGGATGTGCTGGCCGACGCGCAGCGGCTCGCGCGCGCCGATCATGGCGCCTTCGATGGTTGCGTCTTCCTGGATGAGGATGGCGTCGGCGCCCTTCGGGATCGGGGCGCCGGTGAAGATGCGCACGCATTCGCCCGGCTTCACCTCGCCCGCAAAGCCCCGGCCGGCGGCGCTTTCGCCCGACAGCAACACGCGTTTTTCAGGCGTAGCGACATCGGCTGCGCGAAGGGCGTAACCGTCCATGGCGGAGACGTCGAAGGGCGGCTGCGTGCGCGTCGAGACGAGATCGCGCGCGAGTGTGCGGCCGAAGCTTTCGCGCAGCGGGAGCGTTTCGACCTCTGCGATGGGCGAAGCGGCGGCGAGGATTTTCGCCAGCGCATCGGAAACGGGGAGGAGGTTCTTGGGGGCCATTATTCACTCCTCGTCATCGCGAGGAGCGAAGCGACGTGGCGATCCAGAGCCCAGGCATTGCTCTGGATTGCTTCGCTCCGCTCGCAATGACGGCTAAGGTCCAGTCATTCCCGCCGCCAGTCGCCGGACTTTCCGCCGCGCTTCTCCAGCAGCGTCACGCCCTCGATGCGCATGCCGCGGTCGGCGGCCTTGAGCATGTCGTAGATGGTGAGGCAGGCGACCGAGACCGCCGTCAGCGCTTCCATCTCGACGCCGGTCTGGCCCGTCGTCTTGGCGGTCGCGACGACGCGAACGCCGGGCAGCGTCTCGTCGGGTTCGAGATCGACCGTCACCTTGGTCAGCGCGATGGGATGGCAGAGCGGGATCAGTTCGCTCGTCTTCTTCGCGGCCATGATGCCGGCGATGCGCGCGGCGCCCAGCACGTCGCCCTTCTTGGCGTTGCCGGACATGCAGAGCGCGAGCGTGTCGCGCTCCATTACGACATGTCCCGACGCCACCGCGATGCGGTCCGTCGCGGCCTTGTCGCCCACATCGACCATCCGCGCCTCGCCGGCGTCGGACAGATGCGTCAACTTGCTCACTTGCGGCTCACTTGCGGCTCATTTGGCGGCGGCCTTCTCGGTCTCGCCGACCAGAAGGTCGCGGGTCGCCTGCGCGACATCCTTCTTGCGCATCAGCGTCTCGCCGACGAGGAAGGTGGCGACGCCCGCGCGCTCAAGTCGCACGCAATCGGCATGGGTCTCGATGCCGCTCTCGGCGACGACGATCCGATCCTTCGGCACTTTCGGGGCGAGGCGTTCGGTCGTGGCGAGGTCGACCTTGAACGTGTGCAGGTCGCGGTTGTTGATGCCGATCAGCTTCGCCTCGAGCTGGAGCGCGCGTTTCAGTTCCTCCTCGTCGTGCACCTCCACCAGCACGTCCATGCGCAGGTCGTGCGCGGCGGCGTTGAGCGCCTTGGCGGCGGCATCGTCGACGCAGGCCATGATGATGAGGATGCAGTCGGCGCCGTTCGCACGGGCCTCGTAGACCTGGTAGGGGTCGAGCATGAAGTCCTTGCGCAGCGCCGGCATGACCGCCGCCTTGCGCGCGAGCTCGATGTTGACGAGCGCGCCCTGGAAGGAGGGCGCATCCGTCAGCACGGAGAGGCAGGTGGCCCCGCCCTGCTCGTAGGCCTTGGCGAGTTTCGCCGGATCGAAATCCTCACGGATCACGCCCTTCGACGGGCTCGCCTTCTTGATCTCGGCGATGAGCGCGATGCGGCCCTGGCTGTGCTGGCGCTCGATGGCGCGCAGGAAGCCGCGGGT
>CAMFKC010000287.1 GCA_945956975.1 uncultured Methylocystaceae bacterium
TCCTCCTGGGTCCCCGTTTCGGCGGACCGTCTGGCGGCCGCGTGAACGCCGACCGCAACTCGCGAATATAGGGCGGTCGAAGCGTGGCCGAAAGAGGGCGGAATCCGGCGGAAGCCGCCAAGATTGCGTTAAAGATTCGTAACCTTGGGAGAGGCTTAAGGTTCCGCGCGGCTTTCGACTTTGCCGAGCGACTCCGTCAGCTTGGCGAAGTCTTCCGGCGCGGGACTTTCGAACTCCAGCTGCTCTTTGGTCAGCGGATGGGGAAATTCGAGCCGGGCGGCGTGCAGCGCCTGCCGTCCAAGCGCTGATATGGCGGCCCGGGCCGCATCCGGCAAGAGGCGCTCCTTCGTTCGGAAGCCGGTCGCATAGACGGGATCGCCGACAAGCGGGTGGCCGATATGGGCCATGTGGACGCGGATCTGGTGCGTGCGGCCGGTCTCGAGCTGGCAGGCGATCAGCGACGCCACCGGCTTGCCGGTCTTGTCCGCGCCATAGGTCTCCAGCACCCGCCAATGGGTGATGGCCTCCTTGCCCCTGTCGCCATGGACGACGGTCATCTTCTCGCGCTGGGTCTGGTGGCGGCCGATGGCCGCGTCCACCGACCCGGTCTTGCGGTCCGGCGACCCCCAGACGATCGCCAGATACTCCCGCAGGAAGGGCATGGTGCGCCCGTGGTCGGCGAAGAGGTCCGCAAGCCTGCGATGCGCCCGGTCGGTCTTGGCGACGACCAGCAGGCCGGACGTGTCCTTGTCCAGCCGGTGAACAATGCCCGGCCGCTTCACCCCGCCGACGCCCGACAGGCTCTCGCCGCAATGGGCGATCAGCGCATTGACCAGCGTGCCCGCCTCATGGCCGGCGGCGGGATGTACGACCAGCCCTGCGGGCTTGTCGATGACAATGATCTGGTCGTCCTCGAAGACGACGGCGAGCGGGATGTTCTCGGCCTTGGGTTCGGCCGGCACGGCAGGCGGGATTTCGACGGAGATGGAGGCGCCCGTCGCAACCTTCGCAGAAACCGACCTGGCCGGCGCGCCATCGACGGCGACGCGCCCCTCCTCCACGAGCGCCTTCACCCGCGTGCGCGAGATATGGTTTTCGACCAGCTCCGGCCGTTCCGCCAGGAACCGGTCGAGCCGCTGCCCCGCCTGCTCGGGCGCGACTTCGAAGACATGGCGGACGGGTGAGGTCATCCGCGGGAGATACAGGGGTGGGGCGATCGGGGCAAATCGGGGAAGTCCCTTCTCCCGCCCGCGGGAGAAGGGGCGCGGTGGCTTCTTCCTACCTGAACGCCAGCCCCTCGTACCGCCCGCTCTCCCGCCAGCCGGCGAGATATTTGAAATACGCCGATGGCCCCGCTGGATAGCCGACATTCAACCGCGCCGCAGGCCCGGGGTCCTGCCCCTCGTTGTTGTAATAGCCCGGCGTGCAGTCGGGCGCGCCGATCATCCGGCCCATGCCCTTTAGCAGCAGCGCGACCCACGCGTCCTGCGCTTCCTTCGTCACTTCCACTTCCCGCGCGCCGATCTCGCGCGCGTGAGCAATGACCTGCGTGATGGTCCGGCCGGCTTCGGTGAGATTGTGCGGAATGTTGGAGATGAGATTCGCGCCCTGCGTCGGCTGCACGAAGAAGGCGTTGGGGAAATCGTGGACGTGGATGCCGTGCAGGCTCTGCATGCCCTCGGACCATGCCTCCGACAGCTTTATGCCGCCGCGCCCGACCAGATCGAATCCCGCGCGCCGCTCGTAGGCCGTGCCGACCTCGAAGCCCGAGGCGTATATGATGCAATCGACCTCGTATTCGACGCCCGCAACCACGAAGCCCTTTTCCGTGATGCGCTCGACGCCCTTGCCGTCGGTGTCGACGAGCGTCACGCGGGGCTTGTTGAACGCCTGCAGATATGCGTCGTGGAAGCACGGCCGCTTGCAGAGCTGGCGATACCACGCCTTCAGTTTCTCCGCCGTCGCCTTGTCCTGCACGATCCTTTCGGCGCGCGCGCGAATCTCCTCCATCTTCTCGAAATCGGCGTCCTCGTAGGCCGCCAGCATGTTCTGCGGCGTGCGCTCGGCCGGCGGCAGCGTGATTATCTTCTCGCGGATCCGTCGCGCGAGATCGGTCCAGCCGTCCTGGACGAGATCCTCTTTCGCGTTGCCGCCGGCCTGGTTGTCGGTGAAATTTTCCAGCCAGCGCTGCTGCCAGCCGGGCGTCGCCACTTCGGCGAACCATGCGGGATCGAGCGGCGCATTGGCGCGCACGTCGACCGACGACGGCGTGCGCTGCACGACATAGAGTTGGCGACAGGCGCCGGCGAGATGCGGGACGACCTGCACCGCCGTCGCGCCCGTGCCGATGATGGCGACGCGCTTGTCGGCGAGCTTGTCGAGCGGCGCGCCCAAGGGATCGCCGCCGGTGTAGGCGTAGTCCCAGCGGCTGGTGTGGAACGCCTTGCCCTTGAACGTTTCGATGCCGGGAATGCCCGGCAGCTTCGGCACATGCAGCGGCCCCGTGCCGAGCCCGATGAAATCGGCAGTGAACCGGTCGCCGCGACTGGTCTCGATCACCCAGTGCGACCGCGCCTCGTCCCATGCGAGATTCGTAACTTCGGTGTGGAACAGCGCATTCTCATACAGCCCGTATTTCTCGCCGATCCTCTGGCATTGCGCGAGAATTTCCGGCGCATGCGCATATTTCTCGGTCGGCATGTGGCCGGTCTCTTCCAGCAGCGGCATGTAGACCATCGAGGCCGTGTCGCATTGCGCGCCGGGATAGCGGTTCCAGTACCAGGTGCCGCCGAAATCGCCGCCCTTCTCGATGATGCGCACATCGGTGACGCCGGCCTCGACGAGGCGCGCGCAGGTGACGAGGCCGGCGAAGCCGCCGCCCACGAAGGCGAAGGCCACGTGATCCGTCTTCGGCGCACGGGGGACGACAGGCATGTAGGGATCGTCGAGGTAATCGTCGAAACGCCCCTTGATCTCCAGGTATTGCGCATTGCCGTCGGGCCGCAGACGCTTGTCTCGCTCGGCGATGTATCTTGCGAGTAGCGCCTTCTTGTCGATGGGCGCTTTGGCAGTCTGCGAGCTGGATGTCATCTGCAAGGTCTCTGGTGGGGGGCGCAGGCTGACTCGCGGAAGCGCGGCTGGCAAGGCGGCGGGCGCCCTATCCCTCTCGCCCCGCGCGTGATTATTGGCGATGGCTTCGAAACCCCGAATCGTCGTGATCGGCGCAGGCCCCGCCGGGCTGATGGCCGCAGAGACCGCAGCGCGCGCGGGCTGCGCGGTGACGATCTGCGAATCCATGCCGAGCGCGGGCCGCAAGTTTCTGATGGCGGGCCGCAGCGGGCTCAACATCACGCATTCGGAAGATTTCGAACGCTTCGTTGCGCGTTACGGCGCGGCGGCGCCGTGGATGCGGCCGATGCTCGAGGAATTTTCGCCTGCCGCCATGCGCGACTTCTGTGCGGGCCTCGGCGTCGAGACCTTCGTCGGCACGAGCGGGCGGGTCTTCCCCAAGGCGATGAAGGCGTCGCCGCTGCTGCGCGCCTGGCTGGCGCGGCTGTCGGGGCTCGGCGTTTCCATGCGGACCCGCACGAAGTTCGTGGACCTCGACGGGGCCATGCCGGTGGTGGAAACCGACGGCCGCCAAAAGACGCTCGCCGCCGACGCGACGATCCTCGCGCTCGGCGGCGCGAGCTGGCCCCGGCTCGGATCGGACGGCGGCTGGCTGCCTGTTCTCGAGCGGCGGGGCGTGGCCGCAGCGCCCTTCCGCGCCTCGAATTGCGGCCTCGACATCGCGTGGTCGGACGCTTTCCGCGACAGGTTCGAAGGACACGCGCTCAAGACTGCGCGCTTTGCGCATGGCGGACGAAGCGTTGCGGGCGAGGCCGTCGTCACCCGGCGCGGGCTCGAAGGCGGACCGGTCTACGCCCTGTCTGCCGATATGGACGCCGCGCTGCGGGCTGGCGAACCCGCTGTCCTCGTCATCGACCTCAAGCCGGACATGGCGGAAGACGCGCTTGCCGCCCGGCTCGCTGCCCGACGAACGAAGGATAGTTTCGCCAATGCGCTGCGCAAGGCGACGGGGCTGGCGCCAGTCGCCTGCGGCCTGTTGCGCGAAAGCGATCCGGCGGCGCCCTCGCGCGACACGGCGGCGCTGGCGCGCCTCATCAAGGCCTGCGCTCTGCGGGTCTCGCGGGTCGCCGGGCTGGAGCGCGCCATATCCTCGGCCGGCGGCGTCGCGCTCGCCGAGATCGACGACGGTCTGATGCTGAAAAAGCTGCCCGGCGTGCATGTCGCCGGCGAGATGCTGGACTGGGACGCGCCGACCGGCGGCTATTTGCTCCAGGCCTGTTTTGCGACGGGCCTGCGGGCAGGCGCCGCCGCGGCAGCGCGAGCGATCGCGCCACGCGCCTGAGGAGGCGCGGTCACTCGACCGGATCTTCCTCGTCGGCGCGGGCCTGGGCGCCCGCTGCGGACGCCGGCGACGGCGAATCGGACAATTC
>CAMFKC010000288.1 GCA_945956975.1 uncultured Methylocystaceae bacterium
CGCCTATGCCCTGGACGAAAACAACGTGTCGAAGGGCGTCACGCTGTCGGGAGCGGGCGTCGCGGCGCATAGCTACGACGTCGTATCCTTCTTCGAGGGCAAGCCGACGCGCGGCGACGATGCTTTCTCCACCGTGCACGACGGCGCGACCTATCGCTTCGCCTCGGCCGCCAACCTCGCCAGGTTCAAGGCAAATCCTGAGAAATACGCGCCGGCCTACGGCGGCTTCTGCGCCTATGGCGTGTCGCTCGGCAAGAAGCTCGACGGCGACCCGCGTTACTGGAAGATTGTCGACGGCAAGCTCAACCTGCTTTTGAACGCCGACGTGTTCGCGAAGTGGAAGGCCGACATCGCGGGCAACAACAAGATCGCCGACGGCAAGTGGGGCGAGATCCGCTCGACTGCGATCGACAAGCTCTGAGCAGAGCGACACGGCGGGCGGCGAATAATCGCCCGCCGGCTTCCTACATCATCCTTTCGCACGCGAAGGAGGCATTCATGTCGAGACCGCCGTTTCCCCCTTTCGACGCCGAAACCGCCGCACAAAAGGCGCGCATGGCCGAGGATGCCTGGAACAGCCGCGACCCCCAGCGCGTCGCGCTCGCCTACACGCCCGACACGGTGTGGCGCAATCGCGCGGAGTTTCTGCAAGGACGCGAAGCCGTCGAGCAATTTCTCCTGCGCAAGTGGCGCCGCGAGCTCGACTACCGCCTGATCAAGGAAGTCTGGGCCTTCCACGGCAACCGCATCGCCGTGCGTTTCGCCTATGAGTGGCGCGACGACAGCGGCCACTGGTTTCGCAGCTATGGCAACGAGAACTGGGAATTCTCGGAAGATGGCCTGATGGCGCGGCGCATCGCCAGCATCAACGACCTGCCGATCGCCGAAACCGACCGCAAGTTCTTCTGGCCGCTCGGCCGCAGGCCCGACGATCATCCGGGCTTGAGCGAACTGGGACTCTAGCCATGGCTGAACAAGCCCCGCACGTTTCGTCCTGCGACGTCGCCTTCAGCCCGACGGTGCGCGCCGTGCAGGCGCACAAGGGCTCGCGCCGCGCCTATGCCGACATGGAGGTGCGCGGCGGCTGGCAGACGCGCATCACGCCCGATCTCGCCGCCTTCATCGACGCGCAACGCAGCGTCTATCTCGCGACCGCCAGCGCGGACGGCCAGCCTTACATCCAGCATCGCGGCGGGCCGCCCGGCTTTCTGCGCGTGCTGGATGACACGACGCTCGCCTTTGCCGATTTCTCCGGCAATCGACAGTTCGTCACGACCGGCAATCTGATCGACAATCCGAAGGCGCAGCTTTTCCTGATGGATTATGCGCATCGCCGCCGCATCAAGATCTGGGGCGAGGCGCGGATCGTGATGGACGATCCCGCGCTGGTCGCAAAGCTCATGCCCGCAGGCTACGGGGCGCGCGGCGAACAGGCGCTGATCTTCAAGGTGAAGGCTTGGGACGCCAATTGCCCGCAGCATATCCCGCGGCGTTTCGAAGCGGAGGATGTCGCGCGGATTCTCGCCGAGCGCGACGCGGAGATCGCGTCGCTGAAGGCTGAGGTCGAGCGCCTGCGCGGCGCCTAGAGGCTCGCCACCACCTTCAGCCGCTTCACCTGCCCGTTCAGAAAGGCCTGCAGGAAGCGGTTGTAGTCGCGGAAGGAGACGCAGCCGTTCGACTGGCCGTTCGGCCCGAGCATGTAGGTATGGGCCAGCAGGCCCGAGCGGCCGTGGACGGCGGAGTTGATCGGCGTCAGGCGGATTGCGCGCACGCCGTGGAACAGAGCCTCGCGCTCGCGCAGGTCGTAGAGCGCCGGCGGCGTCACGCCGCGCATGCGCAGGTGGGCGAAGCTCGGTTTGTCCATAAATTCGCCGAGGCCGGAATGGGCCTCCAGCCGCGTCCCGTCGGGCAGGTAAACGGTGCGGGCGGAAATGTCGTAGACGGCGGTGTAGCGATCCGACACTGCTTCGCTCGGCGCGATGCCGGAGAGGCGGGCGCCGCCGCCGGTCAGGCCGCCGTCCGGCGGGGCGTAGGCCATGGCGGGATTGGCGCCGCCCGAGGCGCCGCCGAACAATTTTTCGAAAAAGCCCTGTTCCTTCGGCGGCTCGGCGCGGGCGACGGTGGTGCGGCCGCCGCGCGCCGGGCGTCCATTGCGCGCCTGGGCTGGCTCGGCCGGCTTGTCGGCCTGCGGGGCGTCCGCCTGCGCAACCGCCGGCGCACGGAGCGCGGGCGGCGATACGAGATCGACGGGACGGCGCGGCGGCTGGGGCGCGAAGACCTCGTTGGGGTCGGCCATCGCCAGATCGAGCGGCCGCGGCGCCGGCGTCGGCACGGCCAGCGGCGGGTCGAGCGGGCGCTCTGCATCGGCCAGGCGGCCGCGCAGATCGGTCATCTGCGCGCTTGCGATGGTCGTGGCGGGTTGCAGTCCCGGCGTCGACAGCGGCTCCAGCGAGAAGGCTGTCGGCTTGCCGCCGAGCGAATAATTGGGGTCGAGGAATTCCGCCCCGGCGCGCAAGGCGATGCGGGGCGCAAACGGCGCAGGCGTTTCGGCCTTGCGGAGGATGGGCGAATCCGCGCCGGGCGGGGCCTGCAGCATCTGCAAGCCGACCACGCCGAGAAAGGCGATGGCCACGGCCGAACCGGCGACGCTCGCAGCGGCGCGCCGCCAACGGCGCCTGCGCGGCAGCGTATATTCCCTGAGATCGTCGAAGACGTAAGGATCCGAGTGCATGCCGACCATGCTTCCGCTACTCGCGCCCTCTACTTGCACTCGCTGTCGCGACGTTGGAGGGCGCTCGCAACGACACGGTTCACCAGACGGATCTGGAAGGCCCCGTGTCTTGGGGAGCCGGCCCGGTCGTCCAATGCCGCGCAATTGAAGCTTTTTTTGGTTAAGCGCCTGTAAATGGATCAACAAATCCTTGAATTGAGCGATCGCAACCGCTCAATCGAACATCGCGACGATTGCGGCCACCTCCGCCTGAGCCTTTGAATCCAAGGGCTTTTGCGGGGGCAGCGGATCGCCGACGGCATAGCCCTGCGACAAAAGCCCGCCCTTGATGCAGGCGGCGAGCGCGTATCTGGCGAAGACCTGATTGAGGCGCCAAAGCCGGCGCTGAAGCTCCATAGCCTCAGGCCACGCGCCCGCGCGGCACAATTCGTAAAGCTTTACGCTGGCCCGCGGCGCGACGCAGGCCGGGCCGGCCATCCAGCCCTTGCCGCCGATCAGCATGACGGCGGCGGGGATGTGCGCGGAGGCCGCGAAAATCTCCATCCGGTCTCCCACCTTGTCCATGATCGACAGCAGGCGGCCCGTGTTGACCGAGGCGTCCTTGAGATACCGGATGTTGGCGATGTGCGAGAGCTTCTCGATGACGGGCAGCGAGAGATCGGCGCGCTGGAAATTGGGGTTGGTGTAGAGCGTGACGGGCAGGGCGGTCGCGCCCGCAATCGCCGCGAAATAGCCGTGGATCGCATCGTCGTCGAGCGGGAAATAGGCCTCGAGCACGGCGAGAATGCCGTCGGCGCCGAGGCTCTCCCACTCGCGCGTCTGGCGCAGGGCCTCCGCCGTCGTGGCGGCGGCGACGCCGGCGACGACGGGCACCCGGCCCTTTGTCGCCTCAACGACGACCTGCACCACGCGGCGCTTCTGCTCGTGCGTGAGATAGGCGAATTCGCCGGTGGAGCCGAGCGGGGTGAGGCCGTGCACGCCCTTGGCGATCAGATCCTCGCAGAGCCGCGCGAGAACGTCGTCCATGACGCGGCCGTCGGCGTCGACGGGCGAGACGAGATAGGGGAATACGCCGTGGAAATCCGTGTGCATCTGTTGCCTCCCGCCGGCATGGTGGCGGGTCGGCGCGCGCGCGACAAGGCTTGCGGCAGACGCGCGGCGCGGCTATGACAGCGCGTCCGCTGCGGACCGGCCTTGCCGGCCACAGGAGTGTAGCTCAGTTGGTAGAGCACCGGTCTCCAAAACCGGGTGTCGTCGGTTCGAGCCCGGCCACTCCTGCCAGCGGATCTAATCCAGACAGACAATCTTTACCGCGTGCGTGCGCCGCTCCAACGGCCCGCCTTTGGCGCTATTGCATGGTGAGGACGTAGAGCGTGCCGGCGACCGTGTAGGTATGCCCCTTCACATTCGCCACGCCGACGTCATAGGTCGTGATCTTCACATGCAGTCCCCCAGGCGCGGGCTCCACATTGACGGCGTAGGTGCTCAGCCGGAACGTCCGCTTGTCGTCGCGCCGGAAGTCCAGCGTGATCTCGCGATATTCGCCCGCGCCGGGCAAGACGAAATCGGCAATGACGATGTGCTTGTCGTCACTGGCCGGAGACATCGCCTTGTTGAACTCGATGCCTTTGATGACTGGTTTCAGCGGCGGCGGGGGTGGCGGATTGCAGCCGAAGACATTGCAGGCCGTCCGCCCGAAGTCCGCCTGCCGCTCACGGAAACACGCCTGCATCTCGCCTGTGACGCCACCCTGTCCGTCGTGGCAC
>CAMFKC010000289.1 GCA_945956975.1 uncultured Methylocystaceae bacterium
CGCTCCGTCCGTGTCGCGCCAGATTTCCGAGCGCATGGACAGCATGCCGTTGGGCTTGCCCTCAGTGAAGGGCGAGTTGGCGAAAAGGGCGGTCGCGACAGGCTGCAGCGCGAGCGACAGGCGCAGCTTGCGCACCATGTCGGCCTCGCTCTCGAAATCGAGGTTCACCTGCACGGTCGACGTCCGGAACATCATGTCCAGTCCGCGCGTGCCGACCTTCGGCATGTAGCGCATCATAATGTCGTAGCGCTGCTTCGGCATGACCGGCGTCTCGGCGCGCGTCCACAGCGGGCTCATGCCGAGGTCGAGGAAGCCGATGCCGAAGGGCGCCGCGATCGCCTTCACCGCCGCCATGTGCGCGTCGAATTCGCTTTCGACGTCGTGCACGGTTTCAAGCGGCGCCCCCGACAGCTCGAACTGGCCGCCGGGCTCCAGGGAGATCGCGCCGCCGCCCTTTTCGTCGAACAGGCCGATCAGCGCCGGCCCATCCATGATCGGCTCCCAGCCAAGCTTTGCCTGCAAGCCTTCCAGCAGGCCGCGGATGCCGTCGCCGCCGCTGCGGCCCTCGTAGGGCACGGGCGAATGGTCGGCCGTGTAAAAGGGGATCTTCTCGTGTTCTGCGCCCATCAGGAACTGGGCCGGCGGCTTGCAGCCCGCCTCGATCCAGCCGACAAGCTCGTCGCGCGACGAAATATGCGTGGTGTCAGTTATATCGCGCGCCATGCGGTTCCTTTGCGCAACTCGTATTCGGCCCCAGGGCCGGAACATTCCGCATCGGCGGGCGGTGTCCGCCGCTTTGATAGTCGGACGGGGCCGCGTGCGCAATCGCAAGGCAATCACATCGCCGACAGCCCCGGGATGGCGCCGGCGGCCTTGATCCTGCCGCCGAACCCGGCCATTTAGGTCGAGCCGGCCACATCGGCCGCAGGGAATGCAGTTTCGTCATGACAGCCGTAACGCAAGTCGAGGCCCGACCCGCCGAGAGCAAGGCCGCGCTCAAGATCGTTCTTTGCGCGCCGCGCGGCTTTTGCGCCGGCGTGGTGCGCGCGATCGAGGCGGTGGAACGCGCCATCGAGCGCTACGGCCCCCCGGTCTACGTCCGCCACGAGATCGTCCATAACCGCTACGTCGTTGAAAGCCTGAAGGCCAAGGGCGCGGTTTTCGTGGAAGAACTTTCGGAAATTCCGGACACCGCCGCCCCGGTCATCTTTTCCGCCCACGGCGTGCCGAAATCAATTCCGGCCGAGGCGGCGTCGCGCAATTTCTTCGCGATCGACGCGACATGCCCGCTGGTGACCAAGGTGCATCGCGAGGCTGAAATTCATCACAAGCGCGGCCGCAAGGTGCTGCTGATCGGGCACGCCGGCCACCCCGAGGTCGTCGGCACCATGGGGCAATTGCCGGAGGGCGCAGTGCAACTCGTCCAATCCGTCGACGAGGTCGCGGCCCTCAGCGTGGATTCCGAGAATCTCGCCTACGTCACCCAGACGACCCTGTCGCTGGACGACACGGCCGAAATCGTGGCCGCGCTGAAGCAGCGCTTCCCGAACATCGTCAGCCCGCACAAGCAGGACATCTGCTACGCAACGACCAACCGGCAGGAAGCGATCAAGGCGATCAGCCCAAGCGTCGACGCCGTGATCGTCGTCGGTTCGCCCAATTCCTCGAATTCGCAGCGCCTGCGCGAGGTTGCGGAGCGTTCCGGCTGCCCGAAGGCGCAACTCGTCGACGGCGCGCGCGATCTCGACTGGGCGCTCTACGACAATGTCCGCTCCATCGCGATCACAGCCGGCGCCTCCGCGCCCGAGGTTCTCGTCAACGAAGTGATCGAGGCGTTCGGCAAGCGGTTCGACGTAACGATCGAAACTGTCACGATGAGCAGCGAGAACACGTTCTTCCCGCTGCCGCGCGAATTGCGCGACAATCCCTGATCACGTCCACATCAGGATCACGACGCCCGCGATCATCATCGCCATGCCTGCGATCTCGCGGGCGCTCGTGTTCTGATGGAAGACTCGCTTCGTGACGACCTGCGCAAAGATCATCTCGATCAGCGCGAGCGTCCGCACGCGCGCCGCCGTGTCGATGGCGAAGGCCAGAAACCAGAATTGCGAGGCGAGCGCGCCCATGAAGCCCGCCAGAAGCGAGGGCCGCCACGAGCGCAATATGCCAGCGAGCAGGGCGCGGTCCAACATCGCTAGCCCGATCACGATCAGCGCACTCTGGATCGCCAGGGCCAGAGCCAGAATGCTGGAGGCGCCCAGCACGAAATTCGGCGCGCCGAGCGCCAGGATGCCGGCGCGATAGCCGATCGCCGAAAAGGCGAACATGGCGGCCGAAACCAGCCCGTAGATCGCCGCGCGCCAGCTCATCGGCGCCGCCTCTGCAGAGCGCTTCGGCCAGGACATCAGCATGACGCCGGCGGTTGCGACCGCGATGGCGGCGGCCATCGGGCCGCTCACGCGGTCGCCGAGAAAGATCAGGCCGAACAGCGCGACCTGAATCGGTTCGGTCTTGGTGTAGGCGATGGCCACGACGAAGGACTTTTCCTTCATGGCCGCCAGCATCAGCCCCGTCGCGAGGATCTGACTGACGCCGCCGAACGCGGTCCACAGGAGCGAGACCCCGCCTGGCGCCGGCGGCGCCACGCCGCTCGCCACCGAGACGAGCGCGAGAAACAGCAGCGCGAACGGCAGGCCGAACAGGAAGCGCACGAAGGTCGCGCCCGCCGTGCCCAGCGTGGCGATGAGGTCGCGCTGCATGGCGTTGCGCGCCGTCTGCGCGCCGGAGGCCGCGACGGTGAAGACGATCCACAGCCAGGAGGGTGTCATGCGGGGATGGCGGTCATGAAGGCGCAGGCCACGGTTTGACGGGGCGGAACGGCCTCGCTAACACGGGCCGGTGGCGCCGCAAAGTTGGAATGGACCGCGAGCCTTCAGGCTCGCACGGGAGTGCAAGGCTCCAGTCCGGCAGTTCCAGGCGCGTCGTCAATTCAGGCGAGCCTGAAGGCTCGCGGTCCAGAAGTGCTCATGGCCGTCTATACCGATGTCACGGGCGAGGACCTCGCCGCCTTCCTCGCCGGATACGATCTCGGCGCCATGCTCTCGCTGAAGGGCATCGCGGAGGGCGTGGAGAATTCCAACTACCTGCTGCACACGGAACAGGGCCATTTCATCCTCACGCTCTACGAGAAGCGGACGAAGGAAAGCGACCTGCCGTTCTTTCTCGGGCTGATGGAGCATCTGGCCCGCCGCGGCCTCAACTGCCCGCAGCCGGTGCGCAACCGGCAGGGGGAAGCGCTGGGGCGGCTGGCGGGACGCGCGGCGGCCATCGTGACCTATCTCGACGGCATGTGGCCGCGCCGGCAGACGGCGGCCCATTGCGCCGGCGTCGGCGACGCCGACGCGCTGCTGCACATCGACGGCGAAGGTTTTGCGCTGAAGCGCCCGAACGCGCTTTCCATCGACGCATGGCGCCCGCTCTATGAAGCTGCAGCGCCGCGCGCCGACAGCGTGCAGCCGGGCCTCGCCGCCTTCATCGAGAAGGAACTCGGCTGGCTCGAAGCCAACTGGCCGCGCGGCCTGCCCGAGGGCGTCATTCACGCCGATCTTTTTCCCGACAACGTCTTCTTTCTCGGCGCCAAATTGTCAGGCCTGATCGATTTCTATTTCGCCTGCAACGACGCCTTCGCCTACGACCTTGCGATCTGCGTCAACGCCTGGTGCTTTGAGCCGGACGCCTCCTTCAACGTGACGAAGGGCAGGGCGATGATCGAGAACTACCGCCGCCGCCGGCCGCTGAACGCGCAGGAAACCGACGCCTTCCCCGCGCTCGCGCGCGGCGCCGCCATGCGCTTCCTGCTGACGCGCCTCGTCGACTGGCTGAACGTGCCGCCCGGCGCGCTGGTCAAGCCGAAGGACCCGCTCGAATATTTCCGCAAGCTGCGCTTCCACGCGCAGGCGACCAGCATCCGCGACTACGGCGCCGACGCGTGAGCGAGGACAAGCCGCCGCGGCGCGTCGAAATCTGGACCGACGGCGCCTGTTCGGGCAATCCCGGCCCGGGCGGATGGGGCGCCATCCTCACTTTCAACGGCGTCGAGAAGGAACTCTCCGGCGGCGAGCCGCTGACCACCAACAACCGCATGGAATTGATGGCGGCGATCAGCGCGCTCGAGGCGCTGACGCGGCCCTGCGCCATCGACCTGCACACGGATTCCATCTACGTGCGCGACGGCGTCACGGGCTGGATCCACAACTGGAAGAAGCGCGGCTGGAAGACCGCCGACAAGAAGCCGGTGAAGAACGCCGAACTCTGGCAGCGCCTCGACGAAGCCGCGCAGCGCCACGACATCCACTGGAAATGGGTAAAGGGCCATGCGGGCGACGAGATGAACGAGCGCGCCGACGCGCTCGCCCGCGCCGGCATGGCGCCGTTCAAGAAGAAATGACGGACCGCGAGCCTTCAGGCTCGCATTCATTCCAACAGCCAG
>CAMFKC010000290.1 GCA_945956975.1 uncultured Methylocystaceae bacterium
ACCTACCCACTGCATATCGTCGGCAGCGTCAGATGTGTATAAGAGACAGGAGCGACTGTTCGACGGCCTCGCCCGGCGCGAAACCGCGCTCCGCCTCGCCTCCTGAGAGGCGCCGCTGTGCGGCTCGATCGCAGCTGGACTGTCGCGATCTGTCCTGCGGAGGCGGCGCTAACGCCAGCCGGGGCCGAAGCGCTCGACTGGATGCCGGCGAGCGCGCCGGGCACGGCGGCGCAGGCGCTCATCGCGGCCGGCCGCTGGTCGTGGGACGAACCCGCTCCGCTGGATGATTGTGATGTCTGGTATCGCACGACGGTCGACGGCGCGGGCGCCCATGTCCTGATTTTCGAAGGCCTCGCGACATTCGCCGAGGTCTGGCTCGACGACGCCATCGTGCTGACGAGCGACAACATGTTCGTCGAGAGCCGCGTCAAATGCATGTTCGATGGCGCGCATCGGCTTTCCATCCGTTTTCGCGCAGCCAACCAGATTCTTGAGGGCCGCAAGGGGCGCGCCCGGTGGCGGCCGCGCATGATCCAGCCCGCGCACCTGCGCTTTGCCCGCACGACGGCGCTCGGCCATATGCCGGGCTTCGCACCGCCCGCTCCGCCCGTTGGCCCCTGGCGTCCGATCCGGCTTGCGTCCCGCGCGACGCCAGCCCTGCTTGCGTCGCGCCTGCGGCCCGCTTGCGAAGGGCGCGGCGGCGGCGTCCTTCATGTCGAGATCGAACTCGCTGATCGCAGAGCGTCGCCGCCGGTCGCGATTTGCGAGGGCGTTTCCTGCGCGCTCACGCCGATCGGCGAAAACGTTTATGCCGGCGTCCTGCAGCTTCCGTGCATCGAACGCTGGCTGCCGCACACGCATGGCGCGCCACGCCTCTACGAAGTGCACACCGTCGTCGACGGCGCGACGCATCTTTTGGGTAGGACCGGATTTCGCACCATCGAAGTCGAGCGCGGGGAGGGAAACGGTTTCGCCCTGCGCGTGAACGGTCTCGACATTTTCTGTCGCGGCGCCGTCTGGACGCCGCTCGATCCTGTCTCGCTGCAGAACGATCCTGCCGCGCTGTCGCGCACGATCGCACTGGCCCAGGAGGCGGGCGTCAATATGCTGCGCGTCGGCGCGACCGGCGTCTACGAAAGCGATGACTTTTATCGCGCCTGCGACGAGGCCGGAATTCTGGTCTGGCAGGATTTCATGTTTTCGAACTTCGACTATCCCGCAGGCGACGGCGCGTTCGTCGCTTCGGTGGAAGCGGAGGCGCGCCAGTTTCTCGCGCGCACCAGCGCATCGCCGTCGCTGGCGGTGCTGTGCGGCGGCAACGAAGTCTACCAGCAAGCCGCCATGATGGGCGTCGCCGAGGAGAACTGGCGCTCGCCATTGTTCGAAGAGATTCTCCCGCGCATCTGTTCGCAGGGCCGGCCGGATGCAGCCTTCGTCGTCAACTCGCCGTCCGGCGGCGCCCTGCCCTTCCATGCCGACGCAGGCGTGGCGCATTATTACGGCGTCGGCGCCTATCGCCGTCCGCTTGAGGACGCACGTCGCGCCAATGTGCGCTTCGCCTCCGAATGTCTGGGCTTTGCGAATGTTCCGGAGACGCGCGCGCTCGATCGCGAGTTCGGCGCGGCGCCTTTATCGTCGCCGCTGTGGCGCCCGCGCATTCCGCGCGACCAGGGCGCGATGCAGGATTTCGAGGACGTGCGCGACCATTACGTCGGGCTTCTCTACGAAGTCGACATCGCGCGATTAAAGGAAGAAGCGCCTGACCGCTATCTCGACCTGTCGCGCGCCGCGGTCGCGGAAGTCATCGAGGCGACGATCGGCGAATGGCGGCGGCCGGGCTCGTCCTGCGCCGGGGCGCTGGTCTGGTTCTGGAAGGATCTGTGGGCCTCAAGCGGCTGGGGCGTGCTCGACTGGACGGGCGCGCCGAAGTCGCCGTGGTGGGCGATGCGGCGCGCGTTCCGGCCCGTGCAGATCCTGCTGAGCGACGAGGGCGTCAACGGGTTGCACGTGCATTGCCTCAACGAAGGTCCCACGGCCTTTACGGGCCAGCTCACGCTGCGCTGCTACCGGGATGGCGCGACTGTCGTCATGAGCGCCGAGCGCCACATCGAGCTTCCTGCCCGCGGCGCGCTGACCCTAAAGGATTGCGATCTCTGGGGCGCGTTCTTCGATACCGCCTACGCCTACCGGTTCGGACCGCGGTCGCACGAGGCGACGGTGGCGACGCTCAGCGATGCGCAAGGCGTCGTCGTTGCGCAGGCATGGCATTTTCCAGTCGGGCGGCCTGCTGCGCTTCACGCGCCGTCGCTTGCGGTTTCGATTGTTCAAGACGATGGCGGCTACGGTCTGCGCCTGGAATCGGACAAGGTCGCGCAATCCGTGAAGATCGAGGACGAACGCCTGACGCCGCGCGACAACTGGCTGCATCTGGCGCCGGGCGTCCCGCGCATCGTTCGTTTCATTGAACCCGGCTTGGCGCCGCGCGGCAAGGTTGCGGCGCTTGGCGGGCCCACCCTATCCTATCGCGCGGATTGATCGGGCGAGGCGTCGATGAGCGAGACGAGACTGCCGGATCCGCTGTTCGCGACGAAAGTGCAGCCGGACTGGATCGACTACAACGGGCACATGAACGACGCCGCCTATGCGCGCGTTTTCAGCCTTTCGGTCGACCGGCTGATGGCGGCGATCGGGCTCGACCAGGACGGGCGCGACCGCGCGAGCCTGACGATCTACACGCTGACGATGACGATCCACTACATGAAGGAAGCCCATCTTGGCGAAGCGCTCGCGGTGAGGGGCCGCATTCTCGAGCACGACGACAAGCGCCTGCGCCTGTGGTTCGAACTCCAGCGCGGCGACGGCGCCGTGGCGGCGCTGAACGAGCAGGTCCTGCTGTGCGTGGATCAATCCGGCGACCAGCCGCGCGCCGCACCCTTCGCGCCCGACCAGATCGCCCGCATTCGCGTCTTTCATGCGGCCGACGCGGCCGATCCCCTGCCGAAGCTGGCCGGGCGCGGCATCAGTCTTCGAAAGCCGGAATAGGAAAGCCCGCAGCGGCAAGCCGCGCCAGATCCTGCGGCGTATCCACGTCCCATATGGGTGCAGGCTCGTTCCATGCGACGCCGAGGCGCGAGAGGCGCTGGCGCGTCATCTGCATGACAGTGTCCGCTCCCCACGGCATGTCGCAAAAAATCTCCGCGACCGGCCGCACGAGGCCGACAAGTCCGTAGCCGCCATCCGCCGTCGGCAGGAAGACGGCCGGCGCGCGCAGCAAGGTCGCAGCGCAAGCGCGCAGAAGCGCGGCGTCGATGGCCGGACAATCCGAGCCCATGAGCAACACGGGGCCCTCCGCCTGCATGAAGATTTCAAGCATGCGCGCGCCGAGGTCGCCCTGCGCTTGCGGACGCAGGGCGACGCCGAAATCGCGCGTGCATTCGGCGAAGAAGGGATGCGCGAGGTCTCCGGCGCAGGACAGCGCCACGGGCAGGCTGCTGCCCACCGCCTGCGTCAGCGCATGGCGCGTCAGGGCGGCATGCAGTTTCGCGGCGCCTGTGCGGCCCAACGCCGGGATCAGCCGCGTTTTCGCGCGGCCGGGCTCCGGCGCCCGCGCCATGACGACGATGGAGACATCACTTGTCACCGGCGTAACCGTAGGCGCGGGCGAGTTTCGCAGGATCCCCGCCGAGGAAATAGGCGAGCCGCAGGCGCCACATCAGCAGCACCGTGCGCCAGAAGCCATTGCGGTCCCAGCGGCGGCCCGATGTGGAGACTTTCGCGCGCAGGCAGGCGGGCGGCGACACGCGCTTCAACGCCCTGGACAGCGCAATGTCCTCCATGAGCGGAATGTCGGGAAAGCCGCCGACGCTTTCGAAGGCTGCGCGCGTGACGAACATGGCTTGATCGCCCGTCGCTATGCCTGTCATGCGCGAACGCAGGTTCATGGCGGCTGCGACCAGCGGCAGCAGCGGATGCGCGCCGAGAATACGGACATCGAACCGTCCCCAGGCGCTACGTCGGTCCGCAATCGCGCGCATGACGAGGTCGAGCGCGTGCGGCGGCAGCAACGTATCGGCGTGAAGGAAGAGCAGCGTATCCCCGCGCGAGGCGACAGCGCCTGCGTTCATCTGGCGGGCGCGGCCCCGCGGCGCGCGAATGGCAAGGTCCGCGTGGCGCGCGCCATGGCCGAGCGTGCCGTCTGCGCTGCCGCCGTCCACAAGGATGATTTCCGCGCCGGCCACGCGCAGGGGCGCCAGCGCTTCGAGGCGTGCGGCGATCGTGCAGGCCTCGTCGAGCGCAGGGACGATGATGGACACGGCAGGGCGCGCGGCCTTGCTGATCAAGCGCAGGACTCCCGCAAAGACATGGGTCCATAGCGCCTGCGGGCCGGGTCGAACAAGGGGGCGCAAGCATGCCGGCGCCAACATCAAACCGATGAAATTTCGCGCAATGCGGCCGGGGCCCAAGCTTGATTATCTGGCGGCTTAGGCTAGG
>CAMFKC010000291.1 GCA_945956975.1 uncultured Methylocystaceae bacterium
CTCGGCGATGTCGACGTCTTCGGTCTCGAGTTGCATGCCGTCCTTGTCGATGGTCGCAAGGTCGAGAATGTCGTTGATGATGGCGAGCAGCGCGCCGGAGGATTTCATGACGTAGCCGACATAGTCGCGCTGGCGCTGGTTGAGCGGACCCACGCTCTCGTCGTCGAGGAGCTGGATGAAGCCGATGATGTTGGTCAGCGGCGAACGCAGCTCGTAGGAAATGTGATGCACGAAATCGTTGCGCAGATTTTCCGCCTCGATCAGCGCCTGATTGCGGTCGGTCAGCGCGCGTTCGACGCTCACCTGCGCGGTGGCGTCAATGAAGGTGATGAGCGTCGCGCCGTCGGGCAGCGGCTGCGCGGCGCAATCGAGCACGAGGCCGTCGGCGCGCATCATGCGGAAGGAATGGCCGGTGCGCTGCTCGTGCAGGCCGGTCACGACCTCGCGCAGCTTGCCGAACCCGCCGCCCGGCCCCGCCAGCGGCGCGCATTGCTGGGCGATCGCGTCGAAATGCGGATGGGCGAGCAACGTAGCGTCCTCGAGCCGCCACATCCGCGCGAAGGCAGGATTATGCAGCTTCAATTTGCCGTCCGTGCCGAACACGGCCACGCCTTCCTGCAGCGTGTCGAGCGTTTCATTCTGCACGCTCATCATCTGCTTGAAGCGCGACTCGATTTCGAAGCGTTCGGTCACGTCGTCGTAAAGATAGGTCACGCCGCCGTGCGGGCTGGGGTTGGAAACGACCCGGAAGGTGCGGCCGCCCGGCACGTACCAGAGATGCTCGCGTGTCTCCTGCGACTGGTAGGCCGACATGAGGCCGGCTTTCCAGGTGCGGAAGTCGGCCTGCTCCGGCAGGCGCCGCTCGGCGCGCAGCCGGTCGAGGATTTCCGGATCGCTTGGCCCCTGATCGAGAAAAGTCTGCGGCAAGGCCCACAATTGGCGATAGGCGGCGTTGTGGAACACGAGGCGCTTCTGGCCGTTGAAGATCGCCACCGCCGTCGGCAATTGATCGAGCGTGCGGGTGTGCGATTCCATCTGCTGTTCGAGATTGTCGCGGACGGCTTCGAGTTCGCTGAGATCCTGCGCGTAGCCGACGGAGCCGACCGCACCAGCGCGCGTCGGCACGTCGACGATGTCGAGCGTGTGGCGCGCTCCGGAAACCAGGCTCGGCAGGCGGGCGCGATACGTCTCGCCGCTGCTCGTCGTACGGCGGCTCGCCTCGCGCGCATCCCGGTCGAGCAGTTCCACGCTCTTGGCGATCGCTTCGGAAGGGTCCTTCGCGTCGACGGCGCGCGCATAGGCTGCGTTCACCCAGAACAGCTTGCCGTCGGCGTCGCGCATCCACACCGGCGCGGCGATGGAATCGAGCATGGCGCGCAAGGCGTCGGTCTGCGCGCCGAGCTCGGCATGGCGCTGGCGCAGCGCCAGAAGTTCGAGCCGGTCGCCGGACACGTCGCGGATGCGCAGCACGGCGCGGCCGGCGATGGCGCGGCCCTCAGCTTCCAGATGCCGGCCGGCCAAGGAAACAAGCGACATGCGGAAACCTTCGCCGCGGCGGCGCAGTCGCTCCACGCAATCGTCGAGCCGCTGGGCGAGCGAAGGCTCGAGCCACGCGCCGAAGCCGAGCACGCGGCGCGGCACTGGCGCATCGGTGACCAGACCGATCTCGCCCTCGATGTCGGGCTCGCCCGAGGCCGATCCCCAGGCGACGATGATCTGCGGCTCCGCCGACAGAAACACGTGCGCCCGCTCGAGCTTGGCGCGCGCGGCCTCGAGTTCCGCAACCAGCGCGCCTTCGCGCTGCGTCCATTGCTTGCGCCCGGTCAGATGCAGCAGAGCCGTAATGGTCGAGAAGATCACAAGGCCGACGACCAGCGACACGCCGACGACATTCGATTCGTGCATCGCAGCGTCCGGAAGATCCGATTGCGCCAGCGCGGGCGCGGCGGCTGCCAGCGCGATCCAGGATGCGGTGGCGGTCAGGCTTGCGAGCGTCTTTCCGGCAAGGGTGCGGATGCGCCGCAGCACGGGCCGATTGCCTGCAGGCGATGGTTCTTCTCTGTCCGGCCGCGCCAGCTCACTCGTTTGGCATTTCTGCCGCCGCCGCCTCATCGCCGTCCCCTTTTCGAGGCGCAAGCGCGCATCGGCTGGTCGGCCGACAGCATGAGCCTCAAATTCGGCAGCGTCCGCCACGCCGCCCGAATCAATCCAATTTAGCCTTAGGCGAGGGTCCTGAGAAAGTGGTTAACGAATGGGAAATTCTCGGCCTTCCTCACTGTAAGCGTCGCGATCCACGCATGCGCCGAAATATGCAATGTATACTGAATGATGGTATTCATCCTTTAGCGAGGGGCTGCGGTCAGAAACCGCATGCGGCGAAAGGTCGTCGCGGCGCGCGATCGCGGCAGGAAAGGCGCCAGCCGCGGCGGTTGGACCGTCGGGCAGGCTCTGGAACAATAGGCGCCGAACGGCGCATCAGGAGGAAATGGCCATGTCGCAGCTCGGCACGCTCGAGGATCTCCCGCTCGAATACCGCAATGGCCTCACGTCGCAGAACCTCGTGCCGCTCTGGCCAAACCTGCGCGCGGCGCTGCCGTACAACATTCCGTCCCGCCGCACGAAGCCGATGGTCTGGCGCTACGCCGACATCCGGCCCGAACTACTGAAAGCCGGCGAACTGACGCCGATCGAAAAGGCCGAGCGCCGCGTGCTCGTTCTCGCCAATCCCGGCCTCGGCCTCGAGAACATGCAGGCGACGCCGTCGATCTACATCGGCATGCAATTGATCCTGCCGCGCGAGACCGCGCCCAACCACCGACACACGCCGAGCGCCGTGCGCTTCGTGGTGGAAGGCGAGGGTGGCTTCACAGTCGTCGAGGGCGAGAAGATGCCGATGGAAAAGGGCGACCTGATCCTCACGCCATCACTGCTCTGGCACGAACACGGACACGAAGGCTCCGGCCCCGTCGTGTGGATGGATGCGCTCGATCTGCCGATGGTGTTCGCGCTGGAGGCTTCCTACGCCCTCGATGGCGAGCCGCAGCAGGTGAAGAATCAGCCCGATTCCTCCCAGACGCGATACCGCCGCGCAGGGCTCGTCCCCTACGCCTCGCTGCGCGCGCAGCGCTCGCGCTACCCGCTCTGCCGCTTTCCCTGGAAGGACACGCGCGACGCGCTGCACGATCTCTCCGCTGTCGTCGATAAGGGCGACGTCGTCCAGATCGCCTATGTCAATCCCGAAACCGGCGGCGAATGCCTGCCGATCCTCGGCTTCTCCGCGATCATGCTGCGCCCGGGGGAAACGATCCGGCCCGTGCGCCGCTCGGCGTCGGCCGTGCTGCATGTCGTGGAGGGCGAGGGGCAGGCTGTCGTCGACGGTGTCGAACTGAACTGGGGCGGGCAGGACACGATGGCGGTACCGACCCATGCGCATGTGGAGATCACGAACAGGTCGACGTCGAAACCGGCGTTCCTGTTTCAGGTCGACGATGCGCCGATGCAGAAAAAACTCGGGTTCTTCGAGGAATTTGCCTAAACCGTCTTCTCCGAACTCGTGCACAAATCCGCGATCACGCACTTCTCGCAGTCCGGCCGGCGCGCCTTGCAGACGTAGCGCCCGTGCAGGATCAACCAATGATGGGCGTGCAGCAGAAATTCCGGGGGAATGATCTTCAATAGCCCCAGCTCCACCTCCAGCGGGGTCTTGCCGCGCGCGAGCGGAATGCGGTTCGAGATCCGGAAGAGATGCGTGTCGACCGCGATCGTCGCCTCGCCGAAGGCGATGTTGCGCACGACATTGGCTGTCTTGCGCCCGACGCCGGGCAGCGCCTCCAGCGAGGCGGCGTCGAGCGGAACCTTGCCGCCGTGCTTGTCGACCAGAATCTGCGACAGCGCGATCACGTTCTTCGCCTTCGCGCGGAACAGGCCGATCGTCTTGATGTGCTCGCGCACTTTCTCTTCGCCCAGCGCCAGCATTTTCTGCGGCGTATCGGCGGCGGCGAACAGCGCGCGCGTCGCCTTGTTGACGCCGGCGTCCGTCGCTTGTGCGGACAGAACCACCGCGACGAGCAGCGTGTAGGGGTTCACATATTCCAGTTCGCCCTTGGGCTCGGGATTTTGCGCGCGCAGCCGCGTGAATATCTCGCGGACGGTCGCGGGGTCGGCGTATTTCCGCCACGCCGGTTTCTTGCGCGCCTGCGCCTTCTTTGCAGTGGGGGGCGTGGCCGGCGGCCTCTTTTTTTCGAGCATGGGGCTTTATATTGTCAGGGTGGAGTTCCCGCAAAGCAGACCCATGGCCGAAGCTTACGACCGCCCGATCTACGCTGTGCGCCTTCGTCCGCATCGCTCGCTCACGCGCGGGCAGGCCAAGACGTTGATCATCGTCGTCAGCGCGACGATCTGCGCCATCAGCCTGCCGTTCTTCGCCATGGGCGCATGGCCGATCGTCGGCTTCCTCGGGCTCGATGCGGTCGGCATCTGGC
>CAMFKC010000292.1 GCA_945956975.1 uncultured Methylocystaceae bacterium
CTTTCACTGTCTTCGCCGAGCGGTATCTCGACGGATTCCCAAGCGTCGGAGTCGACCCTGCCGCGGCGCAGGAACGCGATCTCGATCCCCGCCGCAGTCGCGCGCGCCGAGGCGCGCACCGGCGCGTAGGGCATCAGCGCCTTCGCGCCGGGCGTCGCGGCGACCCTGACATAGGCAGCGCCGCCGACCTCGCGATCGGCGGGACCTATGCTGAGCTTCTGTTCGACGCCGATCGACGAAAGCCCTGAAGCCAGCGGCGTGACAGCGCGGTCGAGCAGCACGACGGTCGCGCCGGCCGCAATTGTGCGCGCAGCCAGCGCCTCCTCACCGCCGAGCCCGCGCAGAAGGCGCGACAGCCGATAGGTGTCGGGCCCGATCAGTTCCGCCTCGGCGAAGGCGAGGATTTCCCATGCCCCGTCGTCGCCCCGGATCGCCATGTTGGCGCGTCCCTGCAAGGCCAGCGCGTCGCCGACGCCGGCGAGCGCGCCGCTGAACAGCTTCACGGTCAAGGCCGCGCCGCGATCGAAGCGGGCGACCGGACCGGGCGGCAGTTCATCGAGCGTCTCGCCGATCGTCGCCGGCGCCGGCAAGGTCATCAGCGCTTCGAAGCTCGCGCCGTCGTTGCGATAGACGTTGAGCGCGCCGGGCCAGGGATCGGCGCAGGCCGCGATAAATTGCGTCGTCGTCGGCTGGTTGCGTGCGATCGCGAGATCGAGAACCACGACATGAGGCGGCCCCGGACTGCGCAGCTTTGCGCGCGCGCGCCGCTGGTAGGTCGGCGGCGTACGGTCATAGACCGCAGCGTCGACCGAGCGCGCAAGACATTCGCGCACCGGCCCTTCCATGATGCGCGTGATCTGCCACGCGGCGGCGCCGCCCGGCAGGGTCACGATGTCGCCGGGCTCCAGCGCGGCCGATTGCGGCGCCAGGCGAAATTCCGCGGTCTGACGCGCGCTCCAGGCGTCCTCGAGCCAGATGTCGGCCATGCGTTGCGCGGCGGCCCGGTGGGTCATGACCGCCGTCTCGTTCTCGGCGCGCCGCTGCGACCATCCCTCGATCCTGCGCGAGAGAACGGTCGCGACTTCATAATCGTTGTCAGCGTCGCCATAAGTCAGCGACAATTCGTGCGGCAGTTCGCTTTCCTGCGCACGCGTGATGCGCACGAGCGAACCGTCGCGGTCCGGCGCGAGATCGTCTGGCGTGAGCGCGACGGACACGCTGCGCGCACGGCCGGCAAACCGCACCGCGCCGCCTGAAAGCACGGGGTCGAACGCGAAGGCGCCGGCGAGTGGTTCGATGGCGGCGCGCGCGGACATGGCGCGATCGAGCACGTAGCCGTCCACGAATCCGCGAATCTCCGGGCGCGGCGCCGCTATGCCGGGATCGATCGCGGACGCGGCGAGTTCCGCGACCAGTCTGTCGAGCGGAAGGCCCTCGAGCCGCCCGTTCAGCCAGTGGCCGGTCTCCCAATTAGGGGCATCGGCCCAGAGCGCGCCGACATCCGGGAAGGCGGGAAACGGCCGCGCATCCCACGCCCACCAATGGATGCGCGAAGCCTCGACCATGCGCCCGCCATAGACAGGCGATTGCGGATTCCATGCGGGGTCGAAATTCGGCATGGCGGGATCGAACCGCGCCAGCGTCGCTTCGATGAAGCGCGCCTGCATCAGATCATCCCGAAACCCGCGCGAAAAATGCGGCAGGCGTCCTTCGCTCGATTTGAAGTCGGGAAAGACGTTCGGCGCATTGGCGCCGCGATCGACCGCGGGGCAGCCGGTCTCGATCAGCCAGATCGGCTTCGAACGCGCAGCCCATGCCGTCGCCGCCGAAAGCTCGACGCCGCCCAGGCGCTCGACATGCGCGTTCGACCACCAGCCGACGAGGTCCTTCGGCCGGAACATCCACGGCTTGCCATAGGCGCCATCGCTGATCGGGGTGCGCATCTGGGCGCTGCGCGCGGCGTCGTCGGCGTAGAACCAGTCGTAGGCCTCTCCGGCGCCGATGCGGCGGGTGAGATAGGCGAGATCGTAGACGTCGTCGGCTTCCGCCGCGTCGAGATGCGGGCCGTCGCGCCAGTCCGACAGCGGCCAGTAGGCGTCGAGACCGACGAAGTCGACGGACGGCGAGGCCCAGACGACATCGAGCGGAAAGCGCACCTCCGCGCCGGCGCCCAGCACATGCGCGCCATATTCCGTCCAGTCGGCGGCGTAGGAAATTTTCGTCGCGGCGCCGAGCCTCGCCTTCACGTCGGCGGCAAGCGTCGCAAGCCTTTGCGCCGCGGGGTAGACGCCGGGCGCGGAGCGCACGCGCGTGAGCGCGACGAGTTCGGAGCCGACCAGAAAGGCGTCGACGCCGCCCGCCTGCGCGCACAGGTCGGCGCAATGCAGGATGAAGCGGCGATAGGACCACTCGCCTGCGCCCGGCGTCGCCGAGCCGAAGAAATTCGCGACCTGCGCAGCCGCGGCCGCAGTCGCATCCACGCTTGCGGGACGCCCGGGCGCGGGATCGCAGACGATGTGCCCGCGCCACGGATAGGCGGGCTGCGCGGCGGCGCCGGTCCAGGGATCGGGCAGCGCATTGTCCGCGCCGATGTCCATCATCACGAAAGGATAGAAGACAACGGAGAGACCGCGCGCCTTCAGATCCGTAATGGCCGCGACGACGCTGTCGTCGGACGGCGTGCCGCCGAAGGCCGCGACCCCGTCGGACTGGCTGACGAGACGCACGCTCCCGCGCGACAGGCCCGCGACCGACCAGTCCGTCGTGAAGATCGAGGGCATCGTCTTGTAGGCATTGTCGATGCGCGGCGCGATCGTGCACTGGCCCGCGCGCAGATCGTCGCCGAACCAGGCGACGACGAGCGCGACGCTCGTCAGGTTCGGACAGAGCGCCTGCAACGCGTCGAGCGAACCCTGCCAGTCGGTCGCGGCCCAGGATTGGCTGCGGTTTTCCTGCACTGTCGTTCCCGGCCCGGGATAGCTCGCACGAAGGGTCGGCTGGTAGCCGAATTCCGTTGCGCCGGGGATGAGGTCGACGCCCCGGATGCGCTGCGCGATCCCATCGACGGGACGCACGACCTCGAACGACAATTGCGGCGTGCGATTGCCGAAGGCGGCGAGCGGCATGCGCTCGAACACGACATAGGCGAGGCCGCGATAGGCGGGCGCGACGTCGGCGCCCTCCTTGGCGACGATCAGGGGATCGGGCTCCTGATCCTCGTCGCCTCTGTAGACTCGCATCGTGACGGTGGTGAGATCGAGCTCCTGGCCGTCCGCCCACACGCGCCGCACGAAGGCGATCGGGCCTTCGCAGAGCCCGACAGCGAAATTCGCATAATAGGAATAGCTGACGTTGATCTGGGCTGGCCGCGCCGGCGCAGCCGCCTTGCCTCCGGAGCCCGGGATGTAGGCGACGTTGGTCTGTTCGAGAAGGCGAGTGGACCAGATCATCTGGCCGCCGATGCGCGCGCGGCCGTAGACGCGCGGCAAAGGCGCCCCTTCCATCGACGTAACGCCTGCTACTTTCGAGAGCCGCGGTCCGATCTCGACGCGCGTCGCCGCGGACGCGCGCGGCTGCAGGAAGGCGCCGGCAAGACCGCCGAGCGCCTGGCCCGCCAGGGCGCCGAGCGGCCCGGCGATGAATTCGCCGACGGCCGAGCCGACAGCGGCTAGAACGAGGGTGGCCATGAAAGCTGCCCATTGTGCGCGCGAGGCGCGGGGGAGGATTAAAGAGCGCGCCGCGCCCTCAGGCGTCGACGAGACCAGGAAACGAGAAACAACGCGCGATGCGGCGCCGCCAGAGACCTACAGCGACTTCCGCGACGCAGGCGCCGTCGTGCGCGTGGATCATGCTGCGCGCATCAGTGGCGATCGCAACGTGTTTGGCGGGCAGGCCCGTGAAGAATCGAAACACGAGTATGTCGCCCGCGCGCCATGCGCCGTGTGGCGCTTCGACGAAATGACGCTCGCCCAGTTCGATCAGCGACTCGCCGCCGCCCGCCTCCGCCCAGTCCGGCGAATAGGGCCGCATCGGCTCAGGCTCCGGTCCGACGCATTCGCGCCAGACGCCGCGCACGAGCCCCAGGCAATCGCAGCCGACTCCGCGCAGCGACGCCTGATGGCGATAGGGCGTGCCGAGCCAGCGGCGCGCAGCGGCGACGATGTCGTCGCGTATGAGCGCGCTCACCGGAACAGGCTCCCGCCGTCCATGGCCGGACCGCTGGCGTTCGGATAGGCGGCCACGACATCGTTGCCCGGCATGTGCGGAAAGCCGCGGAAGTTGGCGATATTGCCGAACTTCTGTGTGCAGGTTTGCGGGCTCTTGTCGCAGCCGGCTCTCAGCGCGACGCGCGCGCCGGCTACCAGCGACGCGGATGGCGCGGTCCACAGCACGATGCGGTCGCCGCCAACCGTGATTTCGTGCAGCTTGATCGCATGGCGATCGCCGCTTGCGGACAGGATGGCGCCGTCGGTGAAGAA
>CAMFKC010000293.1 GCA_945956975.1 uncultured Methylocystaceae bacterium
GTCCTCGACGCGCCGCGACGAAATCGGCGTGCTCGTGCGCGGCTTCGACGCGATGCTGCGCGAAGTCCGGCAGCGCAACGCAGATCTTGCGGCCCACCGCGACCGCCTGGAGATCGAGGTCGCCGACCGCACCGCCGACTATCGCCGCGCGATGGAACTGGCCGAGGAGGCCAACCGGTCGAAGAGCGACTTTCTGGCGACGATGAGCCACGAGATCCGCACGCCGATGAACGGCGTTCTGGTCATGGCCGAAATGCTGGCGGCGTCCGAACTGCCGCCGCGTGCGCGCAAGAACGCCGATGTCATCGTGCGCTCGGGCCAGACGCTGCTCGCGATCATCAACGACATTCTCGATTTCTCGAAGATCGAGGCCGGCAAGCTCGATGTGGAGACGCTCGCCGTCGATCCCATAGAGGCCGCCGAGGACGTGCTGCGCCTGTTCGGCGATCGCGCGCAGTCCAAGCATCTCGACCTCGCGGATGTGGTGCGCCTGCCACGCGGCGTGACCGTCGACGCCGACCCCGTGCGCCTGGCGCAGGTGCTGTCCAACCTCGTCAACAACGCGCTGAAATTCACCGAGATCGGCGGCGTGACATTGCAAATCGCGCCCGATCCGCAGGACGCCCGGCGTGTCCGCTTTGCTGTCGTCGACACAGGGATCGGCATTCCCGAAGACAAGCTCGACGGCATTTTCGGCGCCTTCACGCAGGCCGATCAATCGACCACGCGCAAGTTCGGCGGCACGGGCCTTGGCCTTGCCATCGCGCGCAAGCTCGTCGCCGCCATGGGCGGCAACCTTCGCGTGACGAGTGCGGCCGGGCAGGGCGCAACCTTCCATTTCAGCCTGCCGATGAGCGCATCCTGCGCCCCGGCCGGCGCGCCGCGTTTGCCTGCGGTCCAGCGTGCGATTGTCAGCATCGAGGGATCAGCGTCGCGCGCGCATCTCGTTGATGCGCTCCTCATGGCCGGGTTCGACGTCGAGATCTGCGACGCGGATCTCGCCGAGCGCGCGCGCGGCGCGCGGCTCGTCTTCGCCGATGTCGATCGGCTCGCCGGCGCGCGTCTCGACGTCGCCGCAGACGGCGCCGTCGTCGCGGTGGCGGGACTCGGCGAAGCGCCCGATCGCCTGCTCGGCGAGGGCCGCGTCGACCGCATCGTGCAGCGCCCGCTCGCCGCAAGCGAAACTCGGTCCATCGTCGACGCGGTCGTGGAGGGCCGTTCCATCGCGGTGGCGCAGCTCGCAACGCGCTCAGACCTGCCGCGCTTCCCGCAGGCGCGCGTGCTCGTGGTCGACGATGGCGCGGTCAACCGCGAGGTCGCCGCCGAAGCGTTGAAGCGATTGGGGATCGTCGCAGATCTTGCAAACGATGGCCTCGAAGCCGTCGCCGCAATCCAGCGCAAACGCTACGACCTCGTGCTGATGGACGGCAGCATGCCGAACATGGACGGCTACGAGGCGACCCGCGCCATCCGGGCGCGCGAAACCGAGACGGGCGAGGCGCGGCTCGCCGTCGTGGCGCTGACGGCCCATGTCGTTGGGGCCGCGGCGGCCGCATGGCGCGAGGCCGGCATGGATGGCGTGCTGCACAAGCCGTTCACGCTGGCGGCGCTTGCGCAATGCCTCTCCGCGCATCTCGGCGCCGACGCGCTAGGCTTGGCCGACACGCCGGATCGACCGGTCGAGGAGGCGCCGGCGGCCGTCGCCGATGTCGATCCGAAGATCATCGCAGGCCTGCGCGAGATGAGCAGTGGCGACAATACGGCGGTCCTGCGCATCGTCGCGCTCTATTGCGCGCATGCGCCGCAGTCGCTCGTCGCCATCGCCGGCGCGTTCGATGCCGGCGATTGCGATGCGCTTGCTTCGGCGGCCCACGCCCTCAAATCGATGAGCGCGAATATCGGCGCCGTCGCGGTCCATGCCGCCGCGCAGGCGATCGAGCGCGCCTGCCGTCTCGACAGGACGCTGCCCGACGCCGAACTCGTCGGCCGCCTGCCTGCGATGGTCGAAGCAGCGAGCGTCGAGATCAGGCGTCTCGCCGAAGAAGGCGCGCCGCGTGAGAAACGCAGCGCCTGATCAGCTGCAGCTCGTCTTGCCGCACTTGCGGTAGTTGGCGATCTTGCCGTTCAGTTCGTCGTAGCCGACGGCGCCGACGATCACTTCCTTGCCCACGACCCAGGACGGCGTACCGGTGAGCGCGAGCTTGTCGGCGATGTGCATGACCTCGTCGTAGCCCGCGCGAATGTCGGGGCTGTTCATGTCCTTTTCCAGCTTGCCCATATCCGCGCCCGCGTCGCGCGCGGCGGCCAGCGCCTGCTCCTTGCCCGCCTGACCGCGGCCGCCGAGCAGCTTCGTGTGGAAGGTCCAGAACTTGTCGCCCTGGATCTGCTTGCTGGTCGCCATGGCGACTCGCGCCGCTTCGACGGAGCCGGGTCCCAGAACCGGGAAGTCGCGCAGCACGATGCGCAGATCCGGATTTTCCTTGGCGAGCTTCGAGAGATCGCCGAGCGCTTTTTTGCAATAGCCGCAATTGTAGTCGAAGAATTCCACCAGCGTGATCTTGCCCTGCGGATTGCCGACCACGACCTGGTATTTAGAATCGAAAATCTGCTTGTTCACGGTCTCGATCGCGGTTTCCCGCTGTGCGGTCTCTTCTGCCTTCTGCCGCTTTTCCAGTTCGGCAATCGCCTCGCGCAGCACCTCTGGATTCTTGACCAGATACTCGTGGACGATTTTGCCGATCTCGGTCTTTTGCGCGTCATTGAAAGATTGCGCGCGCGCGGCCGGAGCAGCGAGGAGCGCCCCTGCAAGGAGGGCGAGCGCGGCTGTTCTTGCAAGCAAACGATGCATATTGAGCTCCGGAGGCCGACAGGCCGTTCAGTCTGGACCGCTTTTACTAACGAATGTCGCCGCTGTCATATCGGCCAATTCAGTCCAAATTTGGTGGCCGGTAATTGAGAATGTCGTCGGCCTTCAGCCAGCCTGACGACCCCTGCTTGAACTGGTCCTGCGCCCGCTTGGCCTGCGTCCGGGCCTCGACATACTGGCCGGTCACGAACAGGGCTTGCGCCGAGGCGAGCTGTGCGTTCGGCCGGTCGCCAAGACTATCGTAGGCCATCGCAAGGTACTGAAATCCTTCCGATGAATCGGGGTCGCGCTGCGTCGCCAGGCCAAGCACGCGCACAGCCTCCCGGTCGTTGGCCGCGCCGCCGGCGCCGACCAGCGCATGGCCGAGCAGCACCGCAATAGGCGTCGCGCCCGGCGCCATGGCCGTCGCCTTGCGCAGGTAGGGCAGGGCGGCCTGGGCGCGGCCGCTCTCCATCAGGACCTGCCCCTTCAACTCCTGGAAGTAGGGGTTGGCCGGCTGCGTGGCGATCAGGCCGTCGATGGCCTGCAGGGATTCGCCGAGCCGCCCGAAGCGATAGTTCGATATGGCGCGCGCATAGCGGGCAGGCAGGGAATTGTCGCTGATCGGGTAGCGCCGCGCGATTTCGGCCTGGTCGCCCATGAAGCCGTACAGCTTGGCGCGCATCATGTCGTGGCGCGCCTGCAGCGCTGGCGTGTCCTTCTTTTCGAAGTAGGGGCTCTTCTGCGCAGCATCCTGCAAGGCGGAAATGCGCTCCGCCGGCAGCGGATGGGACAGGACGTAGGGGTCGATGGACGATGTCTTGAACAGCGCATCATTGGCGAACCGCTCGAAGGTCACGAGCATGCCCTTGGCCGACTGCCCGGTCGCCGTCAGATATTTCACGGCCGCGCGGTCGGCGGCCGCTTCCTCGCCGCGCTGATAGGAGAGCAGCGAGCGCCGCACCAGTTCCTGCGGGCCGAGCAGAATGCCGGCCATGCCGCCCTGGTCCATGCCGACCTGCGTCTGTCGATTGCCGCCGCGCGAGGTCTGCACCTGCGCCGCGACCGCGCCGGCGCTCACCAGCATGCCGGCGATCGCCATGATCTGCGCGCGCGCCAGCTCCTGATGCAGCCGCACCAAATGCCCGCCAGCGATATGGCCGCTCTCGTGCGCGAGCACGCCGATGATCTCGTTGGGGGTCTTGGCCTCCATCAAGGCGCCGGTGTTGATGAAGATCTTCTGCCCATTGGCGACGAAGGCGTTGAAGCCGCGGTCGCCGACCAGGATGATCTTGGCTGCATTCGTGTTGATGCCGGCTGCGCGAAAGACCGGGGTCACGTAGTCGCGCAGCAATTGCTCGGTCTCGGCGTCGCGGATGATCGCGACGCCCTGCGCGGCGGCCGGCGGCGCGTTGGCGGCGAGCACGGAGATGGCGGCGAGCGCGGCGACCGCCGCTCGTTGTTTGCGGACTGGATTCATCGGACGTTCGAAATGGGCCGAATAAGCTTTGTCCTATTGTATCGGGCGCAAAAGCGGCCGGAAATAGGCCGCCGTTTGCCGGGGCCGGGCCGCCTGCTAAGGGAGGCGCGCAAGGAGCCTCGATGAAAAGCCGTCCCGCCCGTCTCGCC
>CAMFKC010000294.1 GCA_945956975.1 uncultured Methylocystaceae bacterium
CGTGCTAGACCCGCCGCACAAACGTCGAAACCGCCAGATTTCCATGCATTTCTTCCAATCAGGGCCAGTCCGGCTCGCCTATATCGACGAAAGTCCCACCGCGGCCGATCGCCACGAGGCTATCCTGCTGGTGCACGGCTTCGCCTCCAACCACGCCGTCAACTGGGTGTTTCCGCTCTGGGTGAAGGCGCTGACCGGCGACGGGCGACGCACGGTCGCGCTCGACAATCGCGGCCATGGCCGTTCTGACAAGCTTTACGAACCCGACGCCTACGACACGCGCATCATGGCGGAAGACTGCCTGCGTCTGCTCGATCATCTGCGGATCGAGCGCGCCGATGTCATGGGCTATTCGATGGGCGCGCGGATCTCGTCCTATCTCACGCTCAACCATCCCGATCGCGTGCGCGCTCTGATCATCGGCGGGCTCGGCCATCATCTGGTCGACGGCGTCGGCCTGCCGATGAACATTGCCGATGCGATGGAGACCGAGCGTCCGGACCTGCTGACAGATCCGCAGCAAAAGACTTTCCGCGCATTTGCGGACGCCACGAAGAGCGACCGCAGGGCGCTCGCCGCCTGCATCCGAGGCTCGCGCCAGGTGCTGACGCTGGCCGAGGCCGCCGCCATCCGCACGCCGACTCTGATCTGCGTCGGCACGAAAGACGACGTGGCGGGCGACGCGCACAAACTGGCGGCCGTCATGGGCAATGCGCAGGCAGTCGACATCCCTGGCCGCGACCACAACCGTGCGGTCGGCGACAAGGTCTACCGCGAGGCTGTGCTGGAATTTCTGCGCACGCGTGCGTGACGACCGGAATCGGCGGCACAAACAAAAAGTTACATGCCGGGCGTTTCCGCAACCATTTCAGACATGGTTTTCGCGGAAGCCTTTGTCGGAAGACCGCGCGCAACGATCGCCGACGCGATCAGCACGATCAGCACGGGCAGAACTGAAAATGCGACGCGCGGGAGCAGATCTTCTGCCGCATTCGCAGGCGGTTCGGCCGGACAATATGGGATCACACCGTGCACATTCATCTCCCTTGGAGATAATCCAGGCTCGGCCACAGGCTCATATCAAAGCGCCAAATCCATCTTCGTGGATGTGCGCTGTCGCACGCCGCGGTTGCAGGGGTGGTGACGTTTCATCGCCGATCGCCGTTGCGCTCGGCGGGGGCGCCGATCAAAAACTGCGATAGGCCTGCATCGCCAGCAGCAGGCTTGCGCCCACGCCGCCGCCCGGGTCTTGCGAGGCGCCCAGCAGGATGGCGTTGGTCGCGCGCGAGCCGGAAGCGGAGGCGTCGCCGTATTTGTAATCGTATTGGGCGGCGAAGCGGGAGATGAATGTTTGAAGCTTCGCCGTGTCCTTGAAGTCGGCAATATTTATCTTCTTCGTGAGCATGGACGCCTGCTGATCGATGGGCATGACCGCAGTCATCGGCGAAATGTCGAGTGCGGTTTGCACGACCTGAAGCAGCTTCTTGTCTGCAAGAATGCCGTAGACGCTGGTGATCGCCGGCGCCTTGCGCTGGAAGTAGAGCGCAAGGCCGACGCCGGCGTTCTGGCTGGACTGGTTCGTCTCCAGCGCGTTCTGCGTGTACTGGTCGACGACGGATTTCACCAGAGTGGCGGAAGACGTTGTCTGCGCGCCCTTGCCGGCGAAATCGAACGCCTTGGCGAAAGCGAGGATATTGGGATCGTTGAGCTTGTAGGCCAGCGTCGACGTGGAGCCTACGCCCTGCTGCAGCACCTGCTTCATAAGGCCTTTGGCGTAAACCCGGTCGCCCAGGCCAAACGCCTTCATCGCGTAGGCAAATAGCCGCTGGTTGTTGACGAGATCGGCGGCGTTCGTGGCCTTGCCGACATTGTCCTGGAAGTACTTCGTCTGCGTCGCGACATCGGGCGCCTTGGCGGCCATCGTCTGCCAGCGCGCAGCGTCGCGCGTGATGGAGAGGTAGGACGACAGGGTGGTCATGATCCGCTCCCGACGGCAAAGGATTACGCAACGTAAATGTATGATTTTGATAGATTTCATGTCTTCGGCCGTAAAGCTTGCCGGGCGGTTAACGCGTGGCTGGCGACGCAAGCCCGACGCAAGGCGCCAATGGTTGCCTTCGGCGCATCGCAGGCAGCGAAGGAGACCCAATATGAACGTCGGTTCGGCCGCTTCCACCCGTCAAAGCCTGTTCGCGCGCGCCCGACATGCGCATGGCGGCCATCAGCACCGGACGGCCACGACCGCGACGGCGACGCCGACTGCGACTCAGTCGCTTCTCTCGGCCTCAGCCGGCGGCGCGCCTGCCGCGCCGGCTGCGCCCAGCATCGGCTCGCTCACGTTTGCGGCCCGGCTCAGCGTGATGAATTCGTGAGGCCCTAGGGCAGGGGCGCCTCCTTGATTAAGCAACGGCGGACCACATGTTTGGGGCAGGAAGCCAGCTGCCCCGCCCTGTGCTAAGATGCGTGGCGCGAAGACGGCGTCTTGCGCAGGGAGTTCGGCACATGGCGGCACTTTATGGCCACGGCTCGGCCAAGGTCGTGGATTTCGGGCACAAGGACGCGCTATTCGCGCGTATCCTGGCAGATGCGCAGGAAGCCATCCGGCGCGAGCCCGATCTTGCAGGCTTCCTTTTTGCGAATGTTCTGCATCACGAGACGCTGGAGCGCGCGATCATCCATCGTGTCGCGGCGCGCCTCGACCATCCCGATCTCGGGGCGGAGTCGATCGTGCACGCCTACACAGGCGTCATCGCCGCCGATCCCTCGATCGTCGAGGCGTTTCGCGCCGACATTCTGGCTGTCTTCGATCGCGATCCCGCCTGCACCCGCCTGATCGAGGCGCTCCTCTACTTCAAGGGTTTTCATGCGTTGCAGACGCACCGGCTCGCCCATGCGCTTCTGAAAGCCGGTCGCCGCGATTTCGCGCTCTATCTGCAAAGCCGCGCCTCGGCCGTGTTCCAGGTCGACATCAATCCTGGCGCGAAGTTCGGTAAAGGCGTCTTTCTCGACCATGCGACAGGGCTGGTCGTCGGAGAAACGGCGGAAGTCGGCGACGATGTGTCGATCCTGCAGGGCGTAACTCTCGGCGGCACCGGCAAGGAGGTCGGCGACCGGCATCCGAAGATCCGTCACGGCGTGCTGCTCGCCGCCGGCGCAAAGGTCCTGGGCAATATCGAGGTCGGCCATTGCGCCCGCGTGGCGGCGGGATCAGTGGTGCTGAGCCCTGTCCCGCACAATACGACCGTCGCAGGCGTTCCGGCCCGCGTGGTGGGCACGGCAGGCTGCGCCGAGCCCGGCCGCACGATGGACCAGATTCTGGCCTCCAAGGCCGCAGAAGCGCACGCCGACGTCTGATCCGCGCTTGAAGCGTGGCGCGGTTTCTGGCAACCCGTCCGCATGGGACGCGCGCCAGCCGTCCCGATGTAAAGCGCGGCGGAGGTCATTCAGGTGCACAAGGCGGAAATCGCGAAGCTGCAGGCGTTCCTGCGGCGCTCGTTCGGCAACGACGGCCTGCGCGTCGCTCCTGATCCGAAAGACCCGGGCAACGCCGCCAATGTGACGCTCGGCGAGCGCAAGATCGCGACGATCACGCTCGATGACGAGGACGGCGACCGTTCCTTTGCCTTCGCGATGAGGATACCTGTCGGGCGCGAGACGCTGCAGGAATATTTGCGGAAGCTGTTCGAGAACGAAAAGCTCAAGCTCGTCGCGCGCGGCAAGAAGACCGACTCGGTCGAATTGAATTCCGGCGAGGATTTTCTCGGCGTCATCTCCGCCGACGACGCCAAGGGTTCGAGCTTCACCCTGCAGATTGCGATTCTCGATTTCGATCTGGACGACGACGGCGAATAAGGGCGCCTGGCGGTCTCCCCCAAGGGGCTTCGGTTTGGAATAAAGTATCGCGTGCGTGAATTCGTGCGCCCAGACCGCATTCATAAACCGTTCAGAAGAAAACCGATTTTCTTGCACGCGGCGCGATATTCTTTCGCGTCACGATCGGCCACGGCGCCATGCCGACCGGTCGTAGGGGTTGGAGGGGGTTCACATGATCAGGTTGTATGGGGCCGCCGCGCTGGCGGTCGCGCTTTGCTACGCGCCTTTCGCATTCGCCACGCCGAATGATCCGGACAACAAGCCGGGCGGCGAGCGGTACTGCAATCAATACGCGCAGTTCACGGCAGCGGCCGTGAACGATGGACTCAAGCGCAATCCTTCCTGTCTGGACTACAGCCGCGGGGTCCACTCAAACGTGAAGATGCACTATGACTGGTGCATGCGGACGCCTCGCAGAGAAGTCGACGGAGCGGGCATGCATATCCGCGATCTCGTGCAGAAGTGCACTGCTTCGAACCGGGGCGGCGCGAATAACGGCCGCGGCAATTTCGGCAACAACGGCGGTCCGCCTGCCGGGGGCAATCGAAACGCCTCGACGGATCCGGGTTTCTGCCAAAGCTACGCGCAAGGCATGGT
>CAMFKC010000295.1 GCA_945956975.1 uncultured Methylocystaceae bacterium
AGCCCCAGCCGCGCGAATGGGGCCAGCTCGGGATCGCACCGAGCAGCAACAGGACCAGAATGATCAGCAGGATTGTACCCATCTCGAAACTCCTCTCCGAAACTCTTGGCGGAAGGAGAACGAGTGTTCGCTGGCGAGCCTTCCGCGGGAAGAAGATGGCCTTCTTCCTTACGCGGCTCTAACGCGACCAGACGCTAAAATGTTCCGGGTACGGCACCCCGCACCCGGACAAGCGCGCCAAGATCAGACGCTGGCGTTATAGGCAGCGATGGCCGCCATGTTGACGATATCACTGTCCTTGGCGCCGATGGGGACGATCTGCACGGACTTTTCCAAACCGACCAGGATCGGGCCGATTACCGTCGAGCCGCCCAGCTCCTGCAGCATCTTGGTCGAGATCGACGCCGAGTGGAACGCCGGCATGACGAGAACGTTAGCCGTTCCTGACAAACGGCAGAACGGATATTGCTCCATCACCTTCGGATTGAGCGCAACATCGGCGGCCATTTCGCCATCATATTCGAAATCGACGCGGCGGCGGTCGAGGATCTTCACCGCCTCGATAACGCGATCCGAGCGTTCGCCCGAGGGATGGCCGAAGGTGGAATAGGCAAGCATGGCGACCCGGGGCTCGTAGCCGAGCCGCCGGGCCATGCCGGCGGCCTCTTCCGCGATATCGGCCAGCTGTTCCGAGTTCGGCATGTCGTGAACGGCCGTATCGGCGACGAGAACGGTGCGACCACGGGCGAGGACAATGGACACGCCGATCATGCGATGGCCGTTTCTGACGTCGATGCAGCGCTTCACGTCTTCAAGCACGGTCGAATAGTTGCGCGTCGTGCCGGACACCATGCCGTCGGCATCGCCGAGCGCCACCATGCAGGCGGCAAAGTGGTTGCGGTCGTTGTTGATCAGGCGCTGGACGTCGCGATAGAGGTAGCCCTGCCGCTGAAGCCGAGCGTAGAGATAATCCGTATAGGCCTCGTTGCGGGTCGAAAGCCGGGCATTGACGATCTCGATCCCGGGGCGGTTGAGATCGACGCCGGCCTTTTCCGCCGTCTCGCGCATCTGCTCCTCGCGGCCAAGCAGGATGGCGGTGCCGAGCTGCTGGTTCACATAGGAGAGCGCGGCGCGCATGACCTGCTCTTCCTCGCCCTCGGCAAAGACGACGCGCTTCGGATTGCGGCGGACATATTGATAGAGCCGCTGCAAGGTCGAGGCGATGGGATCGCGACGGGCGTTGAGTTCGCGGGCATACGCCTCCAGATCGAGGATCGGCTTGCGCGCCACGCCGGATTCCATCGCGGCCTTGGCGACCGCCACCGGGATCGCCGAGATGAGACGCGGGTCGAAGGGCACGGGGATGATATATTGAGGCCCAAAGCGCGGGCGGTTGCCCTGATAGGCCGCCGCCACATCGTCCGGCACGTCGGCGCGGGCGAGATCGGCAAGCGCATTGGCCGCCGCGATCTTCATGTCGTCGTTGATCGTGGAGGCGCGCACATCGAGCGCGCCGCGGAAGATGTAGGGAAAGCCCAGAACGTTGTTGACCTGGTTCGGATAGTCCGAGCGCCCGGTGGCAACGATGGCGTCGCCGCGCAGGCGCGCGACATCTTCCGGCGCGACTTCCGGATCGGGGTTCGCCATGGCGAAGATGATCGGGTTGGGCGCCATGGAAAGAACCATCTCATCCGTCAGCGCGCCCTTGCTGGACAGGCCGAAGAAAACGTCGGCGCCGACCATCGCTTCCTTGAGGGACCGGCGGTCGGTCTTGACCGCATGGGCCGACTTCCACTGGTTCATGCCCTCGGTGCGGCCCTGATAGATGACGCCCTTGGTGTCGCAAAGCGTGACGTTTTCGGGCGCGAAGCCCATGGACTTTATGAGTTCGATACAGGCGATCGCCGCAGCGCCCGCGCCGTTGCAGACCAGCTTTGTCGTCTTGAAGTCGCGGCCGGTCAGCGCCAGCGCATTGATGAGGCCGGCGGCGGCGATGATGGCCGTGCCGTGCTGGTCGTCATGGAAAACCGGGATATCCATGATCTCGCGCAGCCGCTGCTCGATGATGAAGCATTCCGGCGCCTTGATGTCTTCGAGATTGATGCCGCCGAAGGAGGGCCCGAGGAAGCGGACGCAATTGATGAATTCATCCGGGTCTTCGGTATCGACCTCGAGGTCGATGGAATCGACATCGGCGAAGCGCTTGAAGAGAACCGACTTGCCTTCCATGACCGGCTTCGACGCCAGCGCGCCGAGATTGCCGAGGCCCAGAATGGCCGTGCCGTTGGAGATGACGGCGACCATGTTGCCGCGCGTCGTGTAATCATAGGCTCGCGACGGATCGTCGGCGATGGCCTTCACCGGGACTGCGACACCCGGCGAATAGGCGAGCGACAGGTCGCGCTGGGTGGCCATGGGCTTGGTCGGTGCGATTTCGAGCTTGCCGGGGCGTCCGCGCGCGTGAAAATCGAGCGCTTCCTGTTCCGTGACGGACGCGAGATTGCGCGTGCCCTTATCCTTGCTCTTATCGTTGCCGGCCATGTTTCCTCACCTTTTTACGCGGGCGGCCTTGTGGCCCCCTCTTCATTATCATTTATAGTTCGCCGACCCGACTTCAGATCTCAAGACCAACCCTCCTACCATGGTGGCCACCATTTCCGATCATCGTCAAACCGTGCTCACCGCAGAATTACTGGCATCGGAGGAGAGCCGTCAATCGGCCACGCCGATGATGGAGCAATATATCGAGATCAAGGCCAACAATCCGGGCTCCTTACTGTTCTATCGGATGGGTGACTTCTACGAGCTGTTCTTCGAGGACGCGGTCGATGCGTCGCGCGCGCTCGGGATCACGCTCACGAAACGCGGCCAGCATATGGGGCTCGACATTCCGATGTGCGGCGTGCCGATCCATGCAGCGGACGACTACCTGCAGAAGCTGATTTCGCTCGGTTTCCGCGTCGCGGTCTGCGAGCAGGTGGAAGACCCGGCGGAGGCGAAGAAGCGCGGCTCGAAATCCGTCGTCCGCCGCGATGTCATCCGGCTCGTCACGCCGGGGACGCTCACCGAAGAAAAGCTGCTCTCGCCATCGGAATCGAACTACCTGATGGCGCTCGCCCGCATCAAGGGTGGGTCAGAGCCGGCTTACGCGATCGCCTGGATCGATATTTCGACCGGCGTATTTAGACTGGCGGAGACCGCGCGCGAGCGGATGCTGGCCGATATCCTGCGCATTGACCCGAAGGAACTGATCCTGGCCGATCAGGTCTTCCACGATCCGGACCTTCGCCCGGTCATGGATGTGCTCGGCCGCACCGCCGTTCCGCAGCCGCAGGTGTTGTTCGACAGCGCGACGGCGGAAAATCGCCTTGCCCGCTATTTCGATGTCGGCACGCTCGACGGCTTCGGCACCTTCACCCGCGCCGAGATTGCCGCTGCAGCCGCAGCCGTCGCCTATGTGGAGAAGACGCAGATCGATGCGCGCCCGCCGCTCGGCCGGCCCGAACGGGAAAGCACCGCTTCGACGCTCTTCATCGATCCCGCCACCCGCGCCAACCTGGAGCTGGCCCGCACGCTTTCCGGCAGCCGAGAAGGCTCGCTGCTCAAAGCCATCGACCGCACCGTCACCGGTGGCGGCGCGCGGCTGCTGGCCGAACGGTTGATGTCGCCGCTAACCGATCCGGACGCGATCAACATGCGGCTCGACAGTGTCGCCTGGCTGATGGACGCCACGGTGCTCACCGACGACCTGCGCGACGATCTCAAGCATGCTCCCGACATGACGCGCGCACTGTCGCGCCTTGCGCTCGGACGCGGCGGCCCGCGCGATCTCGGGGCGCTGAGGCAAGGCTTGCAGGCCTCGCGGATGATTGCCGCGCGGCTGGAGCGCGAAATCCTGCCGCCGGAGCTTTTGGATGCGCAGAACGCGCTTCAGGAACTCCCCGTCGATCTTGCCGCCGAACTGGAAGCCGTTCTCGGCGACGAACTCCCGCTTCTCAAGCGCGACGGCGGCTTCGTGCGCCCCGGCGCGATTGCCGAACTCGATGAGGTGCGGGCGCTGCGCGACCAGTCGCGCCAGGTCATTGCCGGTCTTCAACTCGACTACATCGAGGAAACCGGCATCAAGTCGCTGAAGATCAAGTACAACAATGTTCTTGGCTATTTCATCGAAGTGACAGCCGGCAATGCCGGGGCGATGACCGACACGAACGAGGGCCGCGCCCGCTTCATCCATCGCCAGACGATGGCGAATGCGATGCGCTTCACTACGACCGAGCTTGCCGAACTCGAAACCAAGATCGCCAATGCCGGCGACCGGGCGCTCACGATGGAGCTTGAAGCCTTCGATAAGCTGACGGCCCTCGTCGTCTCGCATGCCGAAGCGATCAAGGCGGCGGCGCGGGCGCTCTCGATCATCGACGTGTCCGCCGGTCTCGCAACGCTTGCTGGCGAACAGGGCTATTG
>CAMFKC010000296.1 GCA_945956975.1 uncultured Methylocystaceae bacterium
CTTCCGGTCCGTCCGAAAATCCACGGGGCCGGACTTCACCTCGACGATGTGGATCGAGCCATCCGGCAGCACCGCCATGATGTCGGCGCGCCGGCCGTCCGGCAGGCGCATTTCGGCAATCGCGGCGTAGCCTGCTGAGACAAACAGGCGGCAGACGCCACGCGTGATCGCCGGCGCCCGGTCGGCGACCGGCAGGAGCTGGCCCGACGGGTGTTGAATCTGCGGGTCAGTCATGTTTCAGCAATCGACACGCGCGCCCTCGCAAATAGGATCGCTTCATGATGAAAGTCCCGCCGCTCTTCCGCCTGTTCCGATGCGCGATCGTTTTTGCCGGCTGCGCGATTGCCGCGCCTTCCTTGCCGGCCCGGGCCGAGACGGTCTTAAACGTCGCCAATTGGACCGATTATATCGACCAGAAGGCGCTCGAGGAATTCACCAAGGAAACCGGCATCAAGGTCGTATACGACACCTACGATTCGAACGAGATTCTCGAAACGCGCCTTCTGGCTGGCGGAACCGGCTACGACATCGTCGTGCCTTCGGCGACCTTCCTTCAGCGTCAGATCAAGGCCGGCGTCTTCCAGAAGCTCAACGCGTCCCTTCTGCCCAACCTCAAGGGCGTATCGCCGGACATCTTGGCGCGCCTGGCGGTTTATGATCCCGGCAATGCTTTTTCCGTTCCCTACATGTGGTTCACGACCGGCGTCGCCTACAACGTAGCCAAGATCAAGGAACGCCTCGGCGACAAGCCGATTGATACCTGGGACGTCGTGTTCAAACCGGAGAACATGAAGAAGCTCGCCGACTGCGGCGTTTATTTTCTCGACAGTCCCGAAGACATTCTCGCAATCGCGGCGAAATACGCCGGACTTTCGCCGGAACTGCGCGATCCGCAGAGCGTCCGCAAAGCCGCCGACATCGTCGCGCGCGTGCGCGCCTATGTGCGCAAGTTCCACTCTTCCGAATACATCAACGCACTGGCAAATGGCGACATCTGCCTCGCTATCGGCTGGGCTGGCGACAGCTTCCAGGCGCGCGCGCGCGCGCGGGAAGCCGGCGCCGGCGTCGACATCAATTACGTCGTACCGCGCGAAGGAACGCTCATGTCGATCGACGCGCTGGCGATCCCAAAGGACGCGCAGCATGTCGTTGAAGCGCACAAGTTCATCGACTTTCTGCTGCGGCCGGAAATAGCGGCCCGCAATACGGCGGTGACGAATTTCGCCAATCCGGTTCCCGGATCCAAGCCACTGCTTCCTGCCGCCATTGTGGACAACAAGTCGATCTACCCCGACGAATCGATGACGCAAAAGCTTTTCACCGTCTCGACCAAGGAAGCGGATATCCAGAAGGTGATCACGCGGGAATGGACCCGGGTGAAGCTCGGCCGCTGAGACAGCGGCTTCAGAGCTTGCGCAGAGCGACCTGTTCGATTCTGTGTGACTCGCCCTTGGTGAGAACCAGGCTCGCGCGCGCGCGGGTCGGGAAGATGTTCTCGTGCAGGTTCCGCAGGTTAATGCGCGACCAGATCGAGGTCGCGACTTCCATCGCCTCGCCGTCGCTGAGGTCCGCATATTTGTGGAAATAGGATTGCGGGTCGCGGAAGGCGGTCTCGCGCAGACGCATGAATCGGTTGACGTACCAGCGCTCGAGGATCGCCTCGTCGGCGTGGAGATAGACCGAGAAGTCGAAGAAGTCCGACACGAACGGCGTTTCGTTAGCGTCCCGCGACAGGCGGCTCGGCTGCAGGACGTTGACGCCCTCGACGATGAGAATATCGGGACGATCCACGACGACGGATTCGCCTGGGATTACGTCGTAGGTCAGATGCGAATAGACCGGCGCCTCAACGCGCGGCTGGCCGGCCTTCACCTGCGAGAGGAAGCGGATGAGGGTCGTCTGATCGTAGCTTTCCGGAAAGCCCTTCTTCTCCATCAGGTCGTCACGTTCGAGGATGGCGTTGGGCAGAAGAAAGCCGTCTGTCGTGACGAGTTGCACCTTCGGCGTGTTTGGCCAGCGCGACAGCAGCGCCTGCAGAACGCGTGCGCTGGTCGACTTGCCGACCGCAACCGAACCCGCGACACCGATGATGTAGGGAACCTTCCCGTCTTCGGCGCCGAGAAAGCGTTGCGTGGCCTTGAACAGCCCCTGTGTCGCCGCGACGTAAAGAGCGAGCAGACGGGAAAGCGGGAGATAGATGGCGATGACTTCCTCGACCGAGATCGGGTCGTTGATCGACTGGAGCTTGGTCAGGTCCTCGATCGTCAGCGTCAGCGGCGTATCGGCGCGCAAGGCGGCCCATTCGCTGCGGGTGAAGTAGCGATACGGCGAGAGCGCGCCGTTCGCTTGGGCATGGCCAACTCGCTCGTCCATCACGCCCTGCACTCTCACCCCTGAGCCGGCTGGCTCTTGCGCGCCGCCTTTTCCTGAAGGCCGGACTGGCGCGTTCTGCGCTGAAGTTCTGCGAAAACCTCTTCCAGTGCAACGCCCTTTGCGTGCAACAAAACCAATAAATGGTACAGCAGGTCGGCGCTCTCGGACACAAGCTCTCGCTTGTCGTCCATGCAGGCCGCGATGACGGTTTCTACGGCCTCTTCACCGAACTTCTTGGAAATACGGCCGATTCCAGCTTCGATGAGCGACCGTGTGTAGGAGCTTCCGTCCTTTGCGGCGGCGCGCGTGGCGACCACATCGCGCAGTTGTTCAAGTGTGAACGTGTCGGAAGCGGATGCATCGAGCCGCATCGGGATACCGGCCTGCGCCATGTAGTCCTTTGCTTCTCGGACGGAAAACGCACCGAAATGGAAGATAGAGGCGGCCAAGACGGCAGAGGCGTGACCCTGACGCACGCCTTCCACGAGATGTTCGAGTTCTCCGACGCCGCCCGAGGCGATGACCGGCACCGATACCGCGTCCGCAATCGCGCGCGTCAGCTCGAGATCGAAACCGCTTTTCGTGCCGTCGCGATCCATCGAGGTGAGAAGAATTTCGCCGGCGCCAAGCGAGACGACTTCGCGCGCGAAATCTACGGCGTTGAGACCCGTAGGCTTGCGGCCGCCGTGCGTGAAGATTTCCCAGTGCTCGCCGACGCGCTTGGCGTCGATGGCGACGACGATGCACTGGCTTCCGAATTTCTCGGCCGCATCGCGCACGAAGGCACGGTTGGCGACCGCCGCCGAATTGATGGAGACCTTGTCGGCCCCGGCAAGCAGCAACCTGCGGATGTCCTCGATAACCCGTACCCCGCCGCCGACGGTGAGCGGCATGAAGCAGGCTTCCGCCGTACGCTGCACCACATCGAATATGATTCCGCGGTTTTCGTGCGTCGCGGTGATGTCGAGAAAGCAGAGTTCATCCGCGCCAGCCGCGTCATAGGCGATAGCGCATTCCACCGGGTCGCCTGCGTCGCGCAGGTCCACGAAGTTCACGCCCTTGACGACTCGGCCGTCCTTGACGTCGAGGCAGGGGATGAGACGCTTCTTAAGCACGAACGTTCTCGCGCGCCTGCTTGATCAGAGCCAGCGCCTCGTCCGCCTGCAGGCGGCCGTCATAAAGAGCGCGGCCGGAAATCGCGCCGGCGAGGCGTGCGCAATCCGGCATCAACATTCTGCGTACGTCGCCCAGAGACGCCAGACCACCGGAGGCGATCACGGGAATTGTCACCGCCTCGGCCAGCGCCAGCGTCGCCTCGATGTTGAGACCAAGCATGACGCCATCACGCATGATGTCGGTATAGATGATAGCGGCGACGCCAGCGTCCTCGAAACGACGGCCAATGTCGACGGCCGTCGCCGTCGACGTTCGCGCCCACCCCTCGATCGCCACAAGCCCCTCGCGCGCGTCGACGCCGACGGCGATCCGGCCGGGATAGAGCCGGGCCGCCTCGCGCACGAGGCTCGGATCGCGCACGGCGGCGGTTCCGATGATCACGCGCGTGACGCCCTTGTTCAACCACCCCTCGATCGTGCGCAGATCGCGAATGCCGCCGCCGAGCTGAACCGGAATCTTCAAGCGCGCGAGCATGCCTTCGACGGCCTGAGCATTGACGGGACGGCCAGCGAAAGCGCCATCCAGGTCGACGACGTGGAGATATTCGAAGCCGACCCGCTCGAATTCGACGGCCTGCGCCACCGGATCGACATTGAATACCGTCGCCTTTTCCATGTCGCCATGAACAAGGCGGACGCATTCGCCGTTCTTGAGGTCGATTGCGGGAAACAGGATCACGGCGACCACCGGAGAAAGTTCGAGATGAGCTTCAGCCCGAGAGACTGGCTCTTTTCTGGGTGAAATTGAACGCCGGCGAGATTGTCGCGCCCGATCATGGCGGTCAAAGGACCGCCGTAATCGACTTCCGCGATCATGGCGGCGGGGTTCTGCGGCTTGAAATGGTAGGAATGCACGAAGTAGGCGTGCAGACCTGTTTCGCCCAGTGGCAAGTCGCGCAGCAGGGGATGAG
>CAMFKC010000297.1 GCA_945956975.1 uncultured Methylocystaceae bacterium
GTCCTGAAGATCCAGACCAGCGCGCCGAGGCACAGGGCGATCACGCCCGTCATGAAACCGAGGCTCGCCGCGAGGCTCACGTCGCCCGTCTCGTGAAAACTCCAGCGGAAGCCGCTGACGAGATAGACGACGGGATTGAACAGGCTGACCGTGCGCCAGAAGGGCGGCAGCATGTCGATCGAATAGAAGGAGCCGCCGAGAAACGTCAGCGGCGTGATGATCAGCGCCGGCACGAAATTGAGTTGCTCGAAATTCTTCGCCCAGATGCCGATGATGAAGCCGAACAGGCTGAAGGTGACCGCCGTCAGCACGAGGAAGAGCATCATCATGAAGGGATGCTCGATGTGCAGCGGCGTGAAGAAGGCGGCCGTGGCGAGGATGATCAGGCCGATGACGACGGATTTCGTCGCAGCGGCGCCGACATAGCCGACGACGATCTCGATGGCCGACAGCGGCGCGGACAATATTTCATAGATCGTGCCGGTGAATTTCGGGAAGTAGATGCCGATCGAGGCATTGGACACGCTCTGCGTGAGCAGCGAGAGCATGATGAGGCCGGGCACGATGAAGGCGCCGTAGGAGACTCCATTGATCTCCTGCATGCGCGAACCGATGGCCGACCCGAAGACCACGAAATAGAGCGCGGTGGTGAGTACGGGCGTCGCCACGCTCTGCAGCAGCGTGCGCTTGGTGCGCGCCATCTCGGCCATGAAGAGCGCGGCGACGCCGCGCAGGTTGAAATGCGGCGCGCTCATGAGCCGGCTCCGACGAGGTCGACGAAGATCTGTTCGAGCGAGGCTTCCTGCATCGCGATGTCGCGGATGGGAATTCCGGCTTCGCCGAGGCGCTGGACGATCTGCGCGGCGCCTTTTTCCGCGCCGTCCGCCATCGCATAGGCGATCCGCCTGCCGCCGTCCTCGAGTTCGAGCGGCCAACCGTCGAGCGCCGCCGGTATCCGCGCGACCGGTTCGGCCAGTTTCAGCACCATGCGGCGCTTGCCGAGCTTGCGCATCAGCGCGGTCTTTTCCTCGACCAGAAGCAGACGCCCGCCTTTCATGATGCCGACGCGGTCGGCCATTTCCTCGGCCTCCTCGATGTAATGCGTGGTGAGGATGATGGTGACGCCCTGCTCGCGCATGCGGCGCACGAGAGCCCACATGTCGCGGCGCAGTTCGACGTCGACGCCCGCCGTGGGCTCGTCGAGGAAGAGAATGTCGGGCTCGTGCGCGAGCGCCTTGGCGATCATGACGCGGCGCTTCATGCCGCCGGAGAGTTCGATGATCTTGGCGTCGCGCTTGTCCCACAACGCGAGGTCGCGCAGCAGGCGCTCTATATGGGCGTTGTCCTTGGGCTTGCCGAACAGCGCGCGCGAGAAGGCGACCGTGCTCCAGACGGTCGCGAAAATATCGAGCGCGATTTCCTGCGGCACGAGGCCGATCTTGCGGCGCGTCGTGCGGAAGTCGCGCTGGATGTCCGCGCCGTCGACCGTCACGGCGCCGCGGCTCATGGAGACGGAGCCGCAGACGATGGAGATGAGCGTCGTCTTGCCGGCGCCGTTGGGGCCGAGCAGCGCGAAGATTTCGCCGCGGCGTATGTCGAGATCGACGTCGTGCAGCGCGGTGAAGGAGCCATAGCTCTTCCCCACGCCGGCGATGGAAATGATGGACAATGGGGCTCCGTCAAAAGCAAAGCCGCCGGTGCAGGGCCGGCGGCGGCGTTGCGGGAGATATGGGGCGGGCGGGCGGCAATGTCATCCCGTACGGCCGGAGGCCGGTCTTCCCGGGCGACCTACCTCCTCTTCATGGGGAGGTCGCATCGCGTAGCGATGCGGGTGGGGTCCGACGCCGAAGGCGTCGCAGCAATCAACCGAACTCCCACCCCACCCGGCTCGCTTTCGCTCGCCACCCTCCCCATGATGGGGAGGGAGGGCGCCCGTTACACCAGCACCGGCTGCGCGCGCATGCCGGCCGCGCTGAAGATGTGTCGGTAGCGTTCGATCTCGTCGTGCGGGCCGGTCGCCTTCAGCGGATTGTCTGACAATTTCACTGCCGGCCTGCCCGCCGCCTCGATCACCTTGCAGACAAGCGAGATCGCCCGCAGGCGGTCATCGCCGCCGGGATCGCAGCCGAGGAAATCGTTGGTGAGGTTCGTGCCCCAGCCGTAGCTCGCGCGCACGCGGCCGCGGAAATGGCGCGAGGTCGCCTCGATGGAATCGATGTCCATCGCATCCGAAAACACGATCAGTTTCTCACGCGGGTCACGCTTGTGCTCGGCCCACCAGTCGATCAGTTCTTCGCCGGCCTCGATCGGGTCCTTGGAATCCGGGCGCGCGCCCGTCCAGTCGGCGACCCAGTCCGGGGCGTCGCGCAGGAATTCCGTCGTGCCGTAGGCGTCGGGCAGGAAGACCAGCAGATTGCCGGAATAGGTGTCGCTCCAGGATTGCAGCACGCTGTAGCGGGAATCGCGCACGCGCCTTTCGTCATTGCCGGCGAGCGCCGCATACACCATCGGCAATTCATGCGCATTGGTGCCGATCGCCTCCGCGCCGATCTCCATGGCGATATGCACGTTGGACGTGCCGGTGAAGGCGTCGCCTATGCCTTCCTGCAAGGCTTCGCAGCACCAGCGCTGCCACAGATAGCCGTGGCGGCGCCGCGTGCCGAAATCGCCGACCCGCAGCGGGCCTTCCTTCTTCAATTGCTTGAGACGTTCGATCTTGGACCAGAGCTTCGCCTTGGCGCGGGCGTAGAGCACGTCGAGCTCGAAGCGCCCCATGCCGTGCAGCACTTTTCGCGCGCGCAGTTCGTTGATGATGGAGAGCGCGGGGATCTCCCACATGGTCGTGTAGGGCCAAGCGCCGTGGAAGGTCAGTTCGTACTGGCCGTTGCGCTTTTCGAGTTCGTATTCGGGCAGGCGGAAATCGGCCAGCCATTCGATGAAATCAGGCTGGAAGATCTGCTTCACGCCGTAGAACGTGTTGCCCGCGAGCCAGATGCGCTCGCGCGGGGTGAATTGCAGCGTGCGCGCGTGGTCGAGCTGTTCGCGCAGTTCGGCTTCCGGAATCTCGTCGGCGATGCGGATGTTGGCGCTGCGGTTGACGATGCCGAAGGTGACGGGAACGTCACGATGCTTGCGCCAGATCATCTGGAGCATGAGCAGCTTGTAGAAGTCCGTATCGAGCAGGGTCCGCAGGACCGGATCGAGGCGGAACGAATGGTTGTACGTCCGGCTCGCGATGTCGGTGAAACTCATGGAACGCTCGTCGACCTCGGGGCCGTTTGCCTCTTCGCCCGCAGCATAGGCGATCCGCCCGGCAAAGCCAAAGGCGGCCTCAGGCCGACGGCCCGGCCTTGCGGAACAGCGCGTAGGCCGCGCCCACCGCCAGCAGCATCGCGCCGACGGTCGCGGCCTTCAACTGCACATTGTCGGCATAGTCCATCGAGATCGCCTTGTTGAGCAGCGCGATCATGGCGATCTTCATCACCTTCTCGACGGGGATTTCGTGCGAGCGCACGATGGCCGCCAACGCCTTGATGAGTTCGTAGCCGACGACGAGGATAAGGCCGGAGTTGAACAGCGAGAGAAGCTCGTCGACGTCGATGACGTATTTGGCCGGCGTGTCGTTGGTGATGCCCTGCCACAGCAGCATGACCAGATGCGCCGCGCCGAAGAAGCATCCGATGAGCACGACGGCGATGACGACATAGACCGGCAGGGAAGCGACAGCGACGACGCGATCGAGGATGTCGGGCTTCTCCGCGCCGCTCGGCTCCAGTGTGCTGCTCTCGTCAGCCATCACGAATCCATCTTCAACGCCGCAATGAACGCTTCCTGCGGGATCTCGACCTTGCCGAACTGCCGCATGCGCTTCTTGCCTTCCTTCTGCTTTTCCAGAAGCTTGCGCTTACGCGTGGCGTCGCCGCCGTAACACTTCGCGGTCACGTCCTTGCGCAGCGCGCGCACCGTTTCGCGGGCGATGATCTTGGCGCCGATCGCCGCCTGGATCGGGATCTGGAACATGTGCGGCGGGATCAGCTCTTTCAGCTTCTCCACCATGGCGCGGCCGCGGCTGTCGGCGCGGGTGCGGTGGACCAGCATGGAGAGCGCGTCGACCGGCTCGGCGTTGACGAGAATGTTCATCTTCACGAGATCGCCCTCGCGATAGTCAGTCAGCTGGTAGTCGAAGGAGGCGTAGCCCTTCGAGATCGACTTCAGCCGGTCGTAGAAGTCGAACACGACTTCGTTCAGCGGCAGGTCGTAGGTCACCATGGCGCGCTTGCCGACGTAATTGAGATCGACCTGCACGCCGCGCCGGTCCTGGCAGAGCTTCAGCACGCTGCCGAGGTAATCGTCCGGCGTCAAAATCGTCGCGCGGATCCAGGGTTCGTCGATGTGGTCGATCTTCACGACGTCGGGCATGTCGACGGGATTATGCATTTCCAGCACGTCGCCGTTGGT
>CAMFKC010000298.1 GCA_945956975.1 uncultured Methylocystaceae bacterium
ACGATGCTCCGTGAATTGGTGCAGGAGGCGGACCTTCGCGGCGAGCTTTAGTCAGCGTGCGGTCGGGCCACGCCCGACCGCATTAGCCCTCGACGCTTCGATCATTGCGGGTCGGTCCTGCGATCCGCTTCTCAATAAAAGCAACGATCTTTTCGGCAGATTCGTTGTCTTTTTTGAAGTGGAGAGAGTTTGGCCTTCCAGCAACGCTCCAACTCAAAATTCCGATCGTCCATCCGGTTGCGCGCTTTAGACCAATAGATGTCACTGAGCTTATTGGAACAGTGAGCTCACTCCGGCCGCCTTTCAAAAATCCCGATGGGACCAATTTGAAACGATCTTCAAAGACTTGAAAATCAAACCCGTCACACTTGAGCTCCAGCAACATTGAGGTCTCGCATTTGGCTTCAACGGACTGCCTTGGCGATGCCACAGGTTCTGAACAGCAGACCGCCTTATTCGCTCAAAGATGCCTTAAGACTGAGCAATGGCAAGCTTGGCATTGCGATCGCGTGACGCAACAAAGTCTCGGCCCAATTAGCTGCTACAAACGCCCCCGAAATAGGAGTGCCAAAAGCCACGTAAGTGGTTGATTTCAGGTCGATTTCTGGAAAGTGGCTGGGGGACCTGGATTCGAACCAAGATTAACGGAGTCAGAGTCCGCTGTTCTACCGTTGAACTATCCCCCAACGAACGCGCGCAAGCGCTGCGCGTTGGAACCGGGGTCGGGATAAAGGCCTCGGCGCGGCATGTCAACGCCGGTTTAGGCCGGTCCGCACGCCGCCGCGCCGAACTTTGAGCCATGTTCGCAGCGACTATCGGCTCCCTTTCCAAAGCGCTGCGTGCTGTTATTCTCTTGGGTGAAAAACCGGCCGGGCGTCATTGGCGTGGCCGCAGGAGCACAACGTGTCGTCGCTTGGGGGAGGCCCGCGCCAGGAGGAGGCGCAGAGCCGTGCCCGGGATGGGGGGATCGCCGGCCGCGCCGGCGGGGCGCCGCTTTATGCGGCTCTCGATCTCGGCACGAACAATTGCCGCCTTCTGGTGGCCCGCCCGGCCGGCTATCTCGCGCCGACCGGGGCAGAGGGCCTGCGCGTCGTCGACGCCTACTCCCGCATCGTCCGTCTCGGCGAGGGCCTGTCCCAGACGGGCCGGCTCGGCGAACCAGCCATCTTGCGCACCCTGGAGGCGCTCGAAATATGCCGCGACAAGATGGATCGGCGCGGCGTCACCAAGGCGCGGCTGATCGCCACCGAAGCTTGCCGCGCGGCGTCCAACGGGCCGGAATTCGTCGAACGCGTCCTGGAACACACTGGCCTGCGCCTGGAGATCATCGACCGCGAGACGGAGGCGCGGCTGGCGGCCATGGGGTGCGGTTCGCTGGCCGACCCGCAGGCCGAGGGCGTATTGTTGTTCGACATTGGCGGCGGCTCGACGGAAATCGTCTGGCTCGCGCCGGATCGCGCCCGCAAGCAGGGCGCGCGCAGCGTCACGATCTGGACCTCCATCGAACTCGGCGTCGTTTCGCTCGCCGAACGTTTCGGCGGCCACGTCGTGGACGACAATACCTTCGAGGACATGGTCGCCGCCTTCGACGAGAAACTACGGCCCTTCACCAAGCAGGCGATGGAGCAGCGCGCCTGCGGGCGTTTCCACCTGCTTGGCACATCCGGCACGGTCACGACTGTGGCGGGCATCCATCTCGACCTGCCGCGCTACGACCGCCGTCGCGTCGACGGCCTCTGGATGTCGGCCGACCAGGCGGACGACGCCATCGACCGGCTGCGCGCGATGGATTATGCACAGCGGGCGGCCAATGGCTGCATCGGCCACGAGCGGGCCGATCTCGTTCTCGCCGGCTGCGCCATTCTCGAGGCGATCCGCCGCGCCTTCCCGGCGCCGCGCATCCGCATCGCCGATCGCGGCCTGCGCGAGGGCATCCTTCTGGAGCTCATGCGCGCCGATCGCGCCGGGGAGACGCGGATTTGACGGCAGGCAGGCAGGGACCGGGCGGCAAGGATGAGAAGGCGCGCGGCGGATCCCTCAAGACGCGCGTGAAGACCGCGCGCAAGCGCACGCTCTCCTCCACGCTCTGGCTGGAGCGCCAGCTCAACGACCCCTATGTCGCGCGCGCCAAGCGCGAGGGCTGGCGCTCGCGCGCGGCCTACAAGCTGATCGAGATCGACGAGCGCTATCATCTGCTGAAAGCCGGCCAGCGCGTGCTCGATCTCGGCGCCGCGCCGGGCGGCTGGTCGCAATATGCCGCGAAGAAAGTGAAGTCGGAGGAGGGGAAAGGCCGCGTCATCGGCATCGACCTGCTGGAGGTCGAGCACATTCCCGGCGTCGAATTCACCGTCATGGATTTCCAGGACGAGGACGCGCCGGACCGGCTGAAGGCCATGCTGGGCGGCCAGGCGGACGCCGTCATCTCCGATATGGCCGCCAATGCCACCGGCCATCGGCAGACCGATCATTTGCGGATCGTCGCGCTTGCCGAAATGGCGGTCGAGTTCGCCTGCGAGGTCCTGGCGCCCGGCGGTTTCTTTCTCGCCAAGGTCCTGCAGGGCGGCACGGAGAACCAGCTCCTCGCGCGCCTCAAGCGGGATTTCGCCACCGTGCGCCACGTGAAGCCAGAGGCGAGCCGCAAGGATTCGGCAGAGCTCTACGTTCTGGCGACCGGCTTTCGCGGGGAGCGGGAAAAGGGCCAGGACAGCGCGCCGGATGCGTAGAGCGCGGCCCAGACGAGCACGGGCTGCAAGGCCAGGCGCGGCGCGTGATACCACCAGCTCGACGGCAGGCCCGGCACCGCGACATTGTTGAACGCGTGCACGATATTGGCGGGAAAGACGCAGATAGCGTAGAGCGCGAGGGCGACGCCCGCTGCCTTGCGGAGCGCGGGGATGCACAGGCCGAGCGCGCCCGCGAGTTCGCAGAAGCCCGTGCCGATGACGATGGCGTGCGGCCAGGGCAGGGCCTTCGGCACAATCAGTTCGAACCCGTGCGGCGCAGCCAGATGAAGCAGGCCCGCCGAAGCGTAGAGCGCGGACAGCGCAATGCGAAGCGCTCCGCGCCATTGCGTCTCGTCTGAACTGCCGGCCGCCATCTGCAAATTCGCTCCCATAGGTTCGTAACTCCGTGCGCTCTTGTCTGCTACGGCGGCCCGATGAAAGCGGTTCACTGGCCGCTATCGCAAACGCTGTGCGGCTTTCGCTGCCTGTGCGCGCGTCCTAAGCTGAGTCGCAACGCGACGCCGAGACGCCGCGACGGGAGGATGCAATGTCGAATACGCCGGCGATGGTGACGGAAAATCCGCTTGCCGCGAAACCGAAATTCAGCGGCCCGGCGGAGGAGGTCGCGCCCGGCGTCTTCATGCATTCGCTCTTCGTCAACACCTACGCGCTGAAGACGCCGAAGGGCCTGCTGCTGATCGATCCCGGCACGGCGCGCGGCGCGCCCTCGGTGCATGCCGCGATCCGCGGCTGGACGGACGAGCCGGCGCACACGATCGTGTATACGCACGGCCATCTGGACCACGCGTTTGGCGGCAGGCCCTTTCTGGCCGAAGGCTCCGCCGCAACATCGTCGCGCAGGAAAACTGCGTCGGTCGTTTCCAGCGCTATTCGCTGACGCATGGCTTCAACACACTCATCAACCAGCGCCAGTTCGGCTCGGACAAGCTGCGCTTCCCCGACGAATACGACTGGCCGACGCTGACCTTCCGCGACGGGCTCGTGCAGCGCATGGGCGATCTCGAAATCCGCTATCGGGCCGCCAAGGGCGAGACGGACGATCATTGCTACGTCTGGGTCCCCGGAAAATCCTACCTCTTCACGGGCGACCTCATCGTCTGGCGCTCGCCCAATTGCGGCAATCCGCAGAAGGTGCAGCGCTACCCCGTGGAATGGGCGGAGGCGCTGGAGGAGATGGCGGCGCTCGACGCCGAATGGCTGTTCCCCGGCCACGGACTGGTCATCCACGGGCGCGACGAGGTGCGCCGCGTGCTGACGGAGACCGCGCGTTATCTTCGCCACATCATCGATCAGGTCGTGCCTCTGCTGAATGCGGGAAAGAGCCCGGAGGAGATCGTCGCCGCCGTGGACAGCGATCCCGAACTCGCGCAGCGTCCTTACCTGCTCGAACTCTACGATCACCCCAAATTCATCGTGCGCAATCTCATCCGCCGCTGGGGCGGCTGGTGGAGCGGCAATGCGGCGGAGCTCTTTCCGGCAAGCTCCGCGCGGCAGGCGCAGGAGATTGCGGCGCTGGCGGGCGGCGTGGATGCGCTCGTCGCGCGGGGCCGCGCACTGCTGGGCTCGGGCGAACTCGACATGGCCTGCCATGTCGCGGAATGGGCGAACCGCGCCGCGCCGGATGATGTCGAAACTCTCGAACTCAAGCGCGACGCCTATGCCGCGCGGGGCGCCGCGACGGGCAATCTCATGGCCC
>CAMFKC010000299.1 GCA_945956975.1 uncultured Methylocystaceae bacterium
GTGCAGATGAGGCCCGACCTCCCCACTCTCGCGCGCTGGTGGCGCGCCGTGATGCGGGAAAACGCCTCAGCCTGAGCGCGCCCGGTTTTCCGCCGCCAGCAGATCTTCAGGCCGGTTGACGTTGAAGAACGGGTCGTGCGGCGCGTCCGGCCACGCGGCGATCGCCGGCGTCTGTCGAGACACGAATGTCTCGGCCTTGCGCAGCTCCTCTTCCGTCAGCGCGCGACGCAGGTCGTCCGCCATATTCACGGGCCATAGCGCGATCACATGATGGCGCCGCCCACCCGACGCCGCGGCCGCCATGGCGGCGCTCTCGGCAATGCGCGCCGCATGCAGGCGCGCGACGAGATCGACGGGCGCGAAAGGCGCATCGACCGCCAGCGTGCAGACAAAGTCGAAGCCCCTGTCGCGCGCAAACGCCAGCCCTGCGAGAACGCCCGCCAGCGGACCGGCGTCGGCGATCTCGTCGGGAATCACGGGCAGTCCATAAGCGGCAAATCGCGCGGCGTCGCCATTGGCGTTGATCGCCAGCGCGGCGCATTGCGGCGCGAGCCGCGCTATGGCGTGCGCGATCAGCGGGCGGCCGTCGAGCGGCGCGAGCGCCTTGTCGACGCCGCCCATGCGGCGCCCCTGCCCGCCCGCCAGGATCAGGCCGAGCGTGTCGCGCCGGCGCGGCCCCTCGGCCGCGGTCAGAATTTCCACCATATTGCGCTGACAATGCCACGCTCGGCGGCGGAATTCACCCCGCGCATCGCGACGATCGCGCCCAATTGCAGCGCCAGGCTTTCCGTGACGTCGTAGATCACGCTCGCCTTCATCTTCTGCGACAGCATGAATCTGTCCCCGATCCGGCCCGGATTGATGGCGGTGAAAGACTGCAGCATCACGGTCGTGCGCTCGAACGGCCGCACGGCGTAAGTGGCGTCGAACCGCACTTGATGGCCGAAGGCCGCATGCGACCGGAACCCCATCTCGAAACCGACGTAGCCTGAAAGGCCGAACACGGAGACATTGCGGGCAAACAGCAGACGCACGTCAACTTGCGCCCGCCGTCGCATATCCGAAAATTCGGCCGCCCCGCGCCCCGCCGCTGCATAGCGGGCTGTCGCCTGCGCCGACAGGATGTTGTCTCCCCAGGCGACGATCTTGATCCGCGCCCCGGCCTCGGAAACGCCCAGGCGCGTGCGGCTGACGCCCGGGGGTTTCGCCCGGAACGTGAACCACGAGGGATCGCCGATCAGCGTCACGAAATCCGTGAGCCCGTATTCTGCGTAGGTCGAAAGCTCGAACTTTCGCCATGCCGGAATGGCTGTCGAACGACCAAAGGAATCGTAAGCGAAACCGGCTTCCGAAAACGCGAGTTCTGCAATCACCTGTCCGTGCCCGGGCGATTGCAGAAAGGCCCCCGCCCCCGCAAGACTCGGCGCAAGCAGCGCCACCAGAACACAAACGATACGCAACATAAATACGTCTGAAATACTTTGAGAATTTCGACAATTTACGCTTTACGGCGCAATTGTCGATTCGCGCGTGGTCGGCGCGCTTTCAAAGCGCCCTTGTCTATGGCGAGCGTCCGCGCCTTCCTCTAGACTGCGCCGAGGAAAAACGACGGCCGACGAATACGGCCGGGAGGGAGAGAAAATGTCCAGATCCTGGCTTGCGGCGGCGGCCGTCGCAGCGCTCGTCGCAGGCGCGGCCACGGGCGCGCGCGCAGACGACAAGATCCGCATCATGATCGGCGGCTACGAGAAGCAGATCTACCTGCCCGCCAAGCTCGCCGAGAGCCTCGGCTATTTCAAGGACGAGGGGCTGGACGTCGAGATCCTCAACGAGGCCTCCGGCGTCAACGCCGAGAACGAATTGCTCGCAGGCTCCGTGCAGGCGACGGTCGGCTTCTACGACCATTGCATCGACCTTCAGGCCAAGGGCAAGTATGTGCAGTCGGTGGTGCAGTTCTCCCGCGCGCCGGGCGAGGTCGAGCTGATCTCGAACAAGCACCCCGAGATCAAGTCCATGGCCGACCTGAAGGGCAAGAACCTCGGCGTCACCGGCCTCGGCTCCTCCACCAATTTCCTCACGAAATACCTGATGAAGAAGGCGGGCGTCGCCGACGGCGACTACACGACCGTGCCGGTCGGCGCCGGCACGACCTTCATCGCCGCCATCCAGCAGGACAAGATCCAGGCCGGCATGACGACGGAGCCGACGATCACCCGCCTGCTCAAGACCAACGAGGCCCGCATCCTCATCGACATGCGCGACGTCGACAAGACCAAGGAAGCGCTCGGCGGCACCTATCCGGCGGCCTCGCTCTACATGGATGCGAAATGGGTGGCCGCGCACAAGCCGCTCGTCCAGAAGCTCGCCAACGCGCATGTGAAGGCGCTGAAATTCATCGCCACGCATACCGGCGCCGAGATCACCGAGAAGATGCCGCAGAGCTTCTGGGCCGCCGACAAGGAGGGCTACATTAAGGCGCTCGACGACGGGAAGAAGATGTTCACGCCCGACGGCGTCATGCCGGAAGACGGCCCGCCCACCGTTCTCGCCGTGCTCGCCGCCTTCTCCAAGAACCTGCAGGGCAAGACGATCGACCTCTCGAAGACCTACACGACCGAATTCGTGAAGGCGGCGAAATAGCCGCGCGCGGGAGAGAGCCATGACAGACGCTGCCGGCCCCGCCGTCGAGCTGATCGACGTCGCGCGGCGTTTCGTGACGCCGGACGGCAAGGCCGTCGCTGCGCTGCGCGACTTCAACATGAGCGTCGCGCGCGGCGAATTCGTCGCCGTCGTCGGCCCGACGGGCTGCGGCAAGTCGACGACGCTCAACCTCGTCACCGGCCTCGCCCGCCCCTCGCGCGGAACCGTGCGCGTGTTCGGCAAGGAAGTCAGCGGCATCGATCCGCGCATCGGCTTCGCCTTCCAGACCGATGCGCTGTTTCCCTGGCGCAACGTCATCGACAATGTCGCGGCAGGCCCGCTGTTTCGCGGCAAGCCCAAGGCGGAGGCGATCGATCTCGCGCGCCAGTGGCTGGCCCGCGTCAATCTCTCGGGACACGAGAGCAAATATCCGCACCAGCTTTCCGGCGGCATGCGCAAGCGCGTCGCGCTGGCGCAGACCTTCATCAATGAGCCGCAGATCCTCCTGATGGACGAGCCCTTCTCCGCGCTCGACGCGCAGACGCGCGTGCTGATGCACGAGGAGCTGATGGCGCTCTGGCAGCAGAACCGCTCCTCCGTCATCTTCGTGACGCACGACCTCGAGGAGGCGATCGCGCTCGCCGACCGCGTCTTCGTGCTGACCTCGGGCCCGGCGACGGTCAAGAGCGTCTACACGATCGACCTGCCCCGCCCGCGCGTTGTCAGCGACATCCGCTACGAGCCGAAATTCATCGAGATCTCGCACACGATCTGGAACGACCTGCGCGAGGAAGTGCAGCGCAGCGCCGCCGCCCAGGAACGCGCGGCGTGAGGATGCGGACATGACCGACACGCTCTCCGCCGACGCCCCCGTCGCCCTGCCCGCCACCGACCACGAGGCCGAGGCCCGCGCCGCCGCGCGCGGACACCGCCGCCGCGTGCTGTTCTGGCGCTGGTTCATCCTCGCGCTGCTGCTCGGCGGCTGGGAACTCGCCGGCCGCATGGAATGGATCGACGAATTCTTCTATTCGCGCCCCTCGGCTATCGCCTATCGCCTGTGGCAATGGGGCACGGAAGGCGTCGACGGCATTTCGCTCTGGTACCACCTGTGGGTGACGATGGAGGAATCGCTGATCGGCTTCTTCACCGGCGCGATCGCCGGCGTGCTGGTGGGCGTCGCGCTCGGCCGCAACCGGCTCGCGGCCGATGTCTTCTCCGTCTACATCAAGGTCATCAATTCCATTCCGCGCGTCGTGCTCGCGCCCATCTTCATCATGCTGTTCGGCCTCGGCCTCGCCTCCAAGGTCGCGCTCGCCTTCGTCATGGTCTTCTTCGTCGTCTTCTCCAACGCCTTCCAGGGCGTGCGCGAGGCCGACCGCGCGCTGATCGCCAATGCGCAGATCCTCGGCGCCTCGCCGTGGCAGCTCACGCGCTCGGTCATCATCCCCTCTGCGATGAGCTGGATCTTCGCCTCCCTGCACGTGAGCTTCGGCTTCGCCATCGTCGGCGCCATCGTCGGCGAGTTCGTCGGCTCGCGCTACGGCATCGGCCTGCTGATCAACGTCGCCAAGGGCTCGTTCGACGCCGCCGGCATGTATGCGGCGATCGTCATCATCATGCTCGTCGCGCTCGGCGTCGAGCAGATCATGACATTCATCGAGCACCGCCTCGCCAAATGGCGCCCCGCGCCCCTGCAGGAGACGGCGTAACGGATGGACCGCGAGCCTTCAGGCTCGCACTGAATGAAGCCTGTCTCTTATACACATCTCCGAGCCCACGAGACGCTCATGAAT
>CAMFKC010000300.1 GCA_945956975.1 uncultured Methylocystaceae bacterium
GTCCAATGAGGCTGTTGCGTCTGGCGCTGCTTGCGCTGTTTCCGCTCGTCGCCGCCGCGCCGTCTTCGGCGGCGGAAAAGACGGTTTCCGTCACGGGACCGGGCTGCGACTACAAGATCAGGTTCGACCCCGCCAAGGTCGACGAGCGCAGGCTGAAGGACACGGCGGAAATCCTGTTCGGCCAGGACGGCCTGCCCTCGCCTGACTATTCGGGAAGCGGGGCATCGGAGCCCGTCACGCCGGCCAAGGTCGAGGCCGACCGCGCGAAATGTCTCGCGCCGCTCGCAAGGGCGAAGGCGCTGACGCCGCTCGACATGCCCGGGTTGAAGGAACTGGTCGCGGGAAGGATCGAGGCGATCGAGGACGGCTGCGCCTTCCAGAGCATCCAGCAGCGCGCGCTTCTTCCGGGCGCGCGTCCCGACGTGCTGCTGGAACACAAGGCCTCGGTCGCCGACTGCGGCGTCTACGCCAAGGCGCTGGAGACGCCGGCCTCCATGCGCGTCCGCTTTCGCGCGGATGTCGACAAGCAATGCGCCGGCAACGCCTCGCCCGCGAAATGCCGCAAGGAGCAGCTGGCGATCGAGGAGAAGCCGAATGCCGAGGAGCTGATCCGGCGCGAACTCATCGGCTTCTACTGGAACAATTGTGCGAACGAACTGACGAAGCTCAGCCAGAATCAGGAGAAGGACGCCAGGGCCCTCGAAACGCTTCGCAAGGCTTTCAGGAAGCAGTTCAAGACGAAGGAGAAATGTGAGGAGGGGTGAGGGGGCTAGCGTCGCTCGCCCATCGGTTCGACGAATGAGCAAAGGCGAGCGACGGCGCTGTCCACGGCAGCTTCCGACAGGCGACCAAATGCCTTCACAATCAAGCTCGCATTGAGCGTTACGACCCGATCGGTCCGTATCCAGCTCGCGAGAGGCAATTTTCCGCTGATGAGATCACCGCTTGAGATAGGGATGCCGCGCTGGCTCTGCGGGCGCGACGTCACTGCGAGCGCAATGAAGTCGCCGTAGGCGTCGGGGTTCGTCAGGAGCAGGATCGGACGACGTTTGGTCGCCGACAGGTCGGAAAACGGAAAGGGGATCAGAACGAGGTCGCCCCGTTCAAACACGATCCCACGCCTGGTCTTCGGGATTGTCCCATACGGCCTTCAGCCCGGTCTCCTGCGCGTCCAGCAAGTTGCGCTCGGAGGCGCGCTCCCGGCGCTCTGTGAGAAAACCGACGAAATCCAGCACCTCCCGGGCAAGGTCGTCCGGCAAGTTGCGCGTCTTTTCGTAGATGAGGTCCGCGAGAGACATGGGCCACCTTCAACGCACACCATTTTAGCACATTCCGCCGTCGTCGTCGCGCCGTGCGCTAAAGCTGCACTCCCCGCGCTTCCGCAAACGCGCGCAATTGTTCGCGCAGCGGCTGGCGGTCGTCGCCCTGGTCGATCATGGGCGCGAGGAATTCCGCCGTCTCCCTGATGTCGGCCGACAGCAGCATGGCCTTCACCGGACCGATCGAGGCGGCCGACATCGACAGCGAGCGGTAGCCGACGGCGGCCAGCGCCAGCGCCTCGAGCGGCTTGCCGCCCATCTCGCCGCAGAGCGTGACCGGCGTGCCGGTGATGGCGCCGGCCTCCGCAATCGCCCGCAAGGCCCGCAACGCCGGCGGCGAGAGCGGGTCGAAACGCGCGGCGACGCGCTTGTTGTCGCGGTCCGCGGCGAAGAGATACTGGATCAGGTCGTTGGAGCCGACCGAGAGAAAGTCGGCGCGCGCGCAGATGGCGCCGAGTTCCCACAGGAGCGAGGGCACCTCCACCATCACGCCGAGCTTGAGCGGCTCGGGCGTAACGTGGCCATGCTTCTTCAGCCAGGCGACCTCGTGCATGGCCACTTCGCGCGCGGCCTCGAATTCCTTGATGGTCGCCACCATCGGGAACATGATCCTGAGTTCGCGGCCGCCGCCTGCCTTCAGCATGGCGCGCAACTGCTGGCGCAGCAGGCCCGGCCGGTCGAGGCCGATGCGGATCGCGCGCCAGCCGAGCGCCGGATTTTCCTCGTCGACCTTCGCCATGTAGGGCAGGACCTTGTCCGAGCCGATGTCCAGCGTGCGGAAGGTGACGGGGCGGTCGGGCACGGCTTCGAGCACCGTGCGATAAAGGGCTTCCTGCTCGCTCGCGCGCGGGAAGCGGGCGGCCAGCATGAACTGCAGTTCGGTGCGGAACAGGCCGATCGATTCCGCGCCGGTTTCCTCGACATGCTGCATGTCGATGATCAGGCCCGCGTTCATGTGCAGGCGCACCTGCACGCCGTCCTTGGAGACGGCAGGCACATCGCGCAGCTTGATGTATTGCTCCTGCCGGCGGGCGCGCAGGCGCGCCTTTTCGGCATAGGCCGCCTCGATATCGGGACTTGGGCGCACCTGCACGTCGCCGGTCGAGCCGTCGAGGATGATGGCGTCGCCGGTCTCCACAAAATCCGTGATGTTGGCGACGTCGCCGACGGCGGGAATGCCGATCGCGCGGGCGACGATTGCCACATGGCTCGACGCGCCGCCCTGTTCGAGGATCAGGCCGCGCAGCTTCGAACGCGGATAGTCGAGCAGCGCCGCCGGCCCCATCGAGCGCGCGACGAGGATGGCGTTGTCGGGCAGGATCTCGCGCGCGACGACATAATCCGCGCCGGTCAGGCGATGCAGCAGGCGATTGGCGAGATCGTCGAGGTCGTGCAGGCGCTCGCGCAGGTAGGGATCGGTCTGGCGCTGCAGCTTGGCGCGCGCGTCGTTCTGCACGCGCTCGACGGCCGCTTCGGCGGTCAGGCCCGTCTGGATCGCTTCGGTCAGGCGGCGGATCCAGCCGCGATCGTTGGCGAAGACCCGGACGGTCTCGAGCACCTCGCGGTGCTCGCCCGCGCCGAGGCGGTCGCCGCGGGCGATCAGCGCATCGATCTCGTCGCGCAACGCCTGGATCGCATCCTCGAGCCGGCGGCTCTCGGACTTGGCGTCCTCTGCGATGATCTGCTTGATGACGACGCGCGGCTCGTGCAGCACGACATGGCCGAGACCGACGCCGTCGGCGATGGACGAGCCCTTGAGCGCGACCGGGCGCTTCAGCGCCGTCTCGTCGCCCGGCAGCGCGATGGCCTGCAATTCGCCGGATGCGATCATCTCGGCCAGCAGCATGGCGGTCGTCTGGAGCGCCTCTACCTCCTCGTCGGTGTAGATGCGGCGCGCGCGGTTCTGCACGACGAGAACGCCGAGCGTATTGCCGCCGCGCAGGATCGGCACGCCCAGGAAGGAATGGTAGATTTCTTCGCCCGTCTCCGGCTTGTAGGAGAAGGCGGGGTGCGATTGCGCGTCGGCGAGCGCCAAGGGCTCGGCCGAGGAGGCGATCAGGCCGACGAGGCCTTCGCCCGCGCGCATGGTGGTGAGGTGGACCGCCTCGCGGTTGAGACCTTCGGTGGCGTAGAGCTCGAGCCGCGAGTCGCCGCGCACCACGTAGACCGAACAGACCTCGGCCACCATGTTGGCGGCGATGTGGATCACGATCTTGTCGAGACGCGCCTGCGGGCTCACCGGTTCCGCCATGACTTCGCGGAGCCGGCGCAGCAGAAGGCGAGGTCCGCCAAGTGCGCTGCGCATGTGTCGTGTCCCGTTCGGGCGGACGCCCGGGTGAAGGCCGGCGAGGAGAAACCCGTCGTCCGCCGGGCCCGTTGCAGGAAACGGGCCGGACGGCCGGCAGGGGCGACTCGTCAGGCTCCCTGTTTACGCGATTACGACCGGCCACGCGAGGCGGCGGAGGCCGCCTCGGGGATCGGGCAGCGAGGCGGTGGAGGCCGGCTCGGAAATGATGGAGCGGGCCGGCGGAAGCCGCCCTTCGTCAGGCCTTGTCGAGCCCGTAGAGGGAGTGCAGCGTACGCACCGCCAGCTCGGTGTAGGCGGCGTCGATCAGGACCGAGAACTTGATCTCGGATGTCGTGATCGCCCTGATGTTGATGCCCTTTTCCGACAGCGCCTTGAAGGCGCGGGCCGCGACGCCGGCATGGCTGCGCATGCCGATGCCGATGGCCGACACCTTCACCACATCGGTCGCGCCGGCGATGGAGGCGAAGCCCACCTGCTCGCGCACCTTGTCCAGCACGGCGCGGGCGCGCTCGTAGTCGGCGGCGGGCACGGTGAAGGTGATGTCGGTCGTCGCCTGGTCGTCCGAGACGACCTGGATTATCATGTCCACGTTGATGTTGGCGTCCGCCAGCGGCACGAAGATGGCGGCGGCCACGCCCGGCTTGTCGTTGACGCGGCGCAGGGTGATCTGCGCCTCGTCGCGGGAAAAGGCGATGCCGGTGACAACCTGGGCTTCCATAATGTCCTCCTCGGCGCAGATCAGCGTGCCGGACTGGGGATTGGCGGGATCGTCGAAGGACGAGCGCACATAGGTCGGCACCTTGTGC
>CAMFKC010000301.1 GCA_945956975.1 uncultured Methylocystaceae bacterium
GTCCAAGGCGATCTTCGACAAGATGCCGAAGGCGCACCAGGATCTGCTCGTCGCCGTCGGCGCGGAGATGGAGGCCTTCGGGCGCCAGGCCGCGATGGCCGACGACGACGAGGTCGTGGCGGTCTACAAGAAGGCCGGCGCGCAGGTGCATCCGCTCGAGAACGACGTGCTCGAGAAATGGAAAGCGATCGCGCGCGACACGGCCTGGAAGGATTACGCCGCCAAGAACGCGGGCTGCGCAAAGCTGATCAAGCTGGCGCAAGAGGCCTGATGTCGGGCGCTCCGGTCTATCGCGAGAACGCCGATCTGCCGGCGGGCTCGGGCCAGCTGGCGCGCCTGTCGCGCGCGCTCGGCATGCTCAACAACGCGATCATGGCGCTCGCGGGTCTTGCCGCGATCGCCGCAAGCCTCGTGCTCTCCTACAGCGTCGTCGTGCGCTACGTGTTCCACGCGCCGACCTACTGGCAGGACGAGATGGCCGTGTTCCTGCTTGTCGGAGCCACGTTCCTGACCGCCGCCTTCGTGCAGGAGCGGCGCGGCCACGTCGGCATCGAGGCTTTCGCCGAACTCCTGTCGCCGACCGCGAACCGCGTTCGGATGACCTTTGTCGACATCTGCTCCTTCGCCTTCTGCGCGTTCTTTTCGTGGAAGAGCTGGACGCTGTTTCACGAGGCGTTTGTCGACGGGCAGGTGACCTCGTCCACCTGGGCGCCGCCGTTGTGGATTCCCTATTCGCTGATGGCGGCGGGCATGACGCTCCTGTCCATCCAGATCGCGCTGCAGATTGCAGTGGCCTTTTCCGGGAGCAAGCCCCGTTGAGCGTTCTCACGATTGGCCTGCTCTATGGCGGCGCCACGCTCGTCACCATGTTTTCGGGCATGCCGATCGCCTTCGCGCTCGGCGGCGTCGCGCTCGTCTTCATGCTGTTCTTCATGCCGTCGGCCTCGCTCGATACGGTCACGCAGAACGTCTACGAAGAGATGGCCTCGATCACGCTGCTGTCGATCCCGCTCTTCATCCTGAAGGGCGCCGCCATCGGCAAATCGCGCGCCGGCCAGGATCTCTATTCAGCCCTGCACGCCTGGATGCATCGCGTTCCCGGCGGGCTCGGCATCGCCAACGTCTTCGCCTGCGCGATCTTCGCCGCCATGGCGGGGTCTTCGCCGGCGACCTGCTCGGCCATCGGCTCGGCCGGCATTCCGGAAATGCGGCGGCGCGGCTATTCCGGCGGCTTCGCGGCGGGCGTGATCGCGGCAGGCGGCACGCTGGGCATCCTGCTGCCGCCGTCCATCACCATGATCCTCTACGCGGTCGCCGCAGAGCAATCGCTCGGTCGGCTGTTCCTGGCCGGCATCGGTCCGGGCCTGCTGCTGGTGGGGCTGTTCGCAAGCTATGCGATCGTGCGATTCCGCCAGGAATATTCCGTTGCGAAGGCGGCCTACGAGAACGACGGCAAGCGCTCCGAAATTCTCGCCACGCACGAATATACGATGGCCGAGAAACTCAACACGCTGCCGCGCGTCGCGCCCTTCGTCATCCTGCTCACCGGCGTGATGGTCGCGCTCTACGGCGGCTTCGCCACGCCCTCGGAGACGGCCGGTCTCGGCGCCATCCTGGCGCTCGCGCTGATCGCGGCGATCTACGGCGTGTGGCGACCCGCCGACCTCAAGCCGATCCTCGTTTCCACCATGCGGGAATCGACCATGCTGATGCTGATCATCGGCATGTCGCTGCTCTATTCCTACGTGATGAGCTATCTGCACATCTCGCAATCGGCGGCGGAAGCCATCGTCGCCATGCAGCCGTCGAAATGGGTGCTGCTGGCGGCAATTCTCGGCCTCGTCGTCATCCTGGGCTTCTTCCTGCCGCCGGTTTCCATCATCCTCATGACTGCGCCGATCATCCTCCCGCCGCTCAGAGGCGCGGGTTTCGATCTCATCTGGTTTGGCGTCGTCATGACCATCGTGATGGAAATGGGCCTCATCCATCCGCCGGTTGGGCTCAACATCTTCGTCATCCGCAACATTGCCCCGGACATTCCGCTGGGCGACATCATCTGGGGCACCGTGCCGTTCGTGCTGCTGATGATGCTGGCGATCCTGCTGCTCTGCCTCTTTCCGGGCATCGCCACCTGGCTGCCGGACCACGTGATGTCGAAGTGACGCGGGCGCGAGGCCTTGGTGGCGGGCGTTCTGCGGACTAGATAAGGTCGCGACGAAGCCGCAAGCCGGAGCAACCGCATGGCCCGCGCCCCGAAGAAATCTTCCGACCAGACCGCCACGCCCGCCGCGAGCGTGCGCGACCGCCTCGTCGATGCGCTGATGGAACTCGCCGCAGAACAGCCGTTCGAGGATGTGACCATCACCGCCATCGCCGAGCGCGCAGGCGTCTCGCTCGCCGATTTCCGCGACGCCTTCCCGTCGAAAGGCGCAGTGCTGGCGGCCTTCAACCGCCGCATCGACCGGATCGTGCTCGACGGCACGACGGGCGACATGGCCGACGAGAATACCAAGGAGCGGCTGTTCGACGTGCTGATGCGCCGTTTCGACGCGCTGTCGCCCTATCGGGCGTCGATCGAGAGCATCGTCAACTGGGCGCGCCGCGATCCGATCGCCGCCGCGCGGCTCAATTCCATGGCGCTCAATTCGATGCGCTTCATGATGGAGGCCGCCGGCGCCGACAGCGAAGGCGCGATGGGCCCTCTGAAGCTGCAGGGCCTGACCCTCGCCTGGGCGCGCCTCGTCAACGTCTGGCTGAACGACGACGATCCCGGCATGGCCGCGACCATGGCCGACCTCGACCGCACGCTGAAACGCGGCGACATGTTGGTCGCCCGCGCCGAAGATGTCGACCGCCTGACCTCGCCGCTGCGCGCCATGGCGCGGGGCGTTGTGAATGCGGGTATGCGGTTTGTAAGCGACAGGCGCGCGAAGGCCAGCGAGAAGGCAACGTCGGAGGCTTAGTCACGGGAGCCCTACCCTCCCCTTCATGGGGAGGGAGGGCGTCGCTGACTTCGCCACTCAAACCGGCACGCTCACCGTCGCGCGCAATCCGCCGAGCGGGCTGGTCTCCAGCGTCACGTCGCCGCCATGCGCCCGCGCAATGTCGCGCGCAATGGCGAGGCCGAGCCCGGCGCCGCCCGCGTCCTGGTTGCGCGCCTCGTCGAGCCTGTAGAACGGCCGGAACGCATCCTCCCGGTTCTCGCTTGGAATACCGGGCCCATCGTCGTCGACATGGACCGTGAGTCGTTTCTCGTCGCGTGTAGCGTTGACCTCGATATGCTCGCCGTAGCGCTGCGCATTGCCGATGAGATTGGCGAGGCAGCGGCGGAAGGCGTCGGGACGCAGGATCGCGTTGCTCTCGCCGGCATAGGCAAAGCGTGCGGCCGCGCCTTGGCGCTCGGCGTCGGAGACCAGATCGCCGATCAGCGCGCGCGCATCCGTCTGCACGGCGACCTCCCCGCCGTCGCCGCGCGCGAAGGCGAGATAGGCCTCGAGCATGCGCTGCATTTCTGCGATGTCGCGCGCGATCGCCTCCTGCTCCGGCCCGTCGCCGAGCAGCGCCAGCGAAAGCTTGAACCGCGTCAGCACCGTGCGCAGGTCGTGGCTCACGCCATTGAGCATTGCGGTGCGCTGCTCCATCGCGCGCTCCAGCCGCCGCTTCATGTCGACGAAGGCGAGGCCCGCCTGCCGCACCTCGCGCGCGCCGGACGGCCGGAAGGCGATCTCGCGCCCCTTGCCGAAGGATTCCGACGCTTCCGCCAGGCGCCGGATCGGCTTGATCTGGTTGCGCAGGAACAGAACGGCGACGCCGATCAGCACCAGCGCCGTGCCCGCCATCCAGCCGATGAAGATCAGGGAATAGGTCGCATAGGCCTGGTTGCGCGATGCGTAGACGCGCATCTGCGCATTCTTCAACTGCACGCGGATCTCGATCACGTTCGATGCGCCGACCGTGTCGATCCAGAACGGCTTGTTGATCTGCGTGCGGATCTGCTGTGACAGCACGTTGTCGAGCAGCGCGAAGAATGGCTTCGGAAGCGGCGGCGGCAGCGGACCGGGCGGCGTGATGAAGATCTGCAGGCTCATGCGCTGCGCGGCGATGCGCGTGAGTTGCGTGGCGTCCTTGTCCTGCGGATAGGATTCGTAGACGTCGATCAGCGCCGCGATTTCCTGCGTCAGCATGCGCGACAGGCGGATGGTGATCGCCTGCCAGTGCCGCTCCATGAAGAAATAGACGACCGCCGTCTGCAGCAGCAGCATCGGCAGGATGACGATGAGCAGCGAGCGCGCGAACAGGCCCTTCGGCATTTTGGCGCGCAGCCACAGCGCAAAGCCGCGCCAGATTCGGCGCGGTGCGGCGATGGCGGGATGCTCGATGAATTTCATGCCTGCGCGTCCTGGTCGAGCGCCAGTCGATACCC
>CAMFKC010000302.1 GCA_945956975.1 uncultured Methylocystaceae bacterium
GGCTTGAGGAACTTGCGCGGATCGAACTCGTCGCGCTTCGTATGCGCGATGCGGCGGAATTCTGCGACGCAGGCGAGTCGCAGGTCCGTGTCGATATTCACCTTGCGCACGCCGTGCCTGATGCCGCGCACGATCTCCTCGACCGGCACGCCATAGGTCTCGCGCATCTCGCCGCCATTGGCATTGAACACATCGCGCCATTCCTCGGGCACCGAGGAGGAGCCGTGCATCACGATATGCGTGTTCGGCAGGCGCGCATGGATGCGCTCGATCACGTCCATCGCGAGCACGTCGCTCGTCGGCTTGCGCGTGAACTTGTAGGCGCCGTGCGAGGTGCCGATCGCGACCGCCAGCGCGTCGACCTTCGTGTCGGCGACGAAGCGCGCGGCCTCGTCGGGGTCGGTCAGCAGCATCGAGCGGTCGAGCTTGCCCTCGAAGCCGTGCCCGTCCTCGGCCTCGCCATGGCCGGTCTCGAGCGAGCCGAGGCAGCCGAGTTCGCCTTCCACGGAAGCGCCGACCATATGCGCAAGGCGCGTGACCTCGCGCGTGATCGAGACGTTGTACGCGTAGTCGGCGGGCGTCTTGCCGTCCTCCTTGAGCGAACCGTCCATCATCACCGAGGTGAAGCCGTTCTGGATCGCCGACAGGCAGGTGGAGACGCGATCGCCGTGGTCCTGGTGGATGCAGATCGGGATCGCCGGGTACATGGCCTCCAGCGCTTCCATCATCTTCGCCAGCATGATGTCGCCGGCGTAGGAGCGCGCGCCGCGGCTCGCCTGGAGGATGACCGGCGAATCCGTCGCCTTCGCGGCCTCCAGGATCGCGAGCCCCTGCTCCATATTGTTGATGTTGAACGCCGGCACGCCGTAGCCGCGCTCGGCTGCGTGGTCCAGCAATTGCCGCATGGTGATGCGCGCCATCTCGTCCTCCCTCAGGCGAGCGTTGCGAGCGCGGCGGCGGCGACCGCCTCCGCCGTGATTCCGAAATGCGCGTAGAGATCGCCGGCAGGCGCCGAGGCGCCGAAGCCGCTCATGCCGACGAAGCGCCCGCGCGCGCCGAGCCAGCGGTCCCAGCCGAAGCGCGCCGCGGCCTCCACCGCCACGCGCGGCGCGGCGCCGAGCGTCGCGGCCTGATAGGCCTCGTCCTGCCGCTCGAACAATTCCCAGCAAGGCATGGACACGACGGCCGCCTTCATGCCCTTCGCGGAAAGAAGATCTGCGGCGGCGATTGCGATCTCGACCTCCGAGCCGGTGGCGAGCAACGTCACGTCGCGCGCGCCCTCGGCCTCGCGGAGAACGTATGCCCCGCGCGCGCTGAGGTTTTCCTCGACATGCACGGTGCGCAGCGTCGGCAGCGCCTGGCGCGACAGGGCGAGCGCCGACGGCGCATCGCGCGAAGCGAGCGCGGCCTGCCAGCATTCGGCGGTCTCCACCGCGTCGGCGGGGCGAAACACCAGCAGGTTCGGCGTCGCGCGCAGCATGGCGAGATGCTCGACCGGCTGGTGCGTCGGCCCGTCCTCGCCGAGCCCGATCGAATCGTGGGTGAGCACGTAGATCACGCGCTGCCCCATCAGCGCCGAGAGGCGGATGCCGCCACGCGCATAATCGGAAAAGACCATGAACGTGCCGCCGTAGGGAATGAACCCGCCATGCAGCGCGATGCCGTTCATGGCCGCCGCCATGCCGTGCTCGCGGATGCCGTAATGCATGTAGCGGGCGGCGAAGGAATTCGGGCCGACCGAGGCCATGCCCTTGGTGACCGTGAGATTGGAATGGGTGAGATCGGCGGAGCCGCCGATGGTCAGCTCCGTCGCGGCGTTGATCGCGGCGAGGGCCGTCTCCGAAGCCTTGCGGGTCGCGATCTTCGGCCCGCCCGCGGCGAACTCGCGCTTGAGCGCGGACAGGGCGGCAACGGCATCCGACGCGTCGCCGGACAATTGCGCGAGAAAGCGCGCGCCATCCGGCGAGGCCGTCAACCGTGTGCGCCACTCGTTGCTCGCCTTCGCACCGCGCGCAGCGACTGCGCTCCACGCGGCGCGGATTTCGTCCGGGATCGTGAACGGCGCGTGCGGCCAGCAGAGCTTTGCGCGCGCGCCGGCGATCTCGTCCGCGCCCAGAGGTTCGCCGTGCGCCTTGGACGTGCCGGCCCGCGTCGGCGCGCCGAAACCGATCGTCGTGCGGCAGGCGATCAGCCAGGGGCGGCTGTCGTTGTCGCGCGCGGTTTGCAATGCGGCCTCGATCGCGTCGGCGTCATGCCCATCAATCTGCGCCGTGAACCAGCCCGCCGCCTCGAACCGCGCAATCTGGTCCATCGAGGTGGAGAGATCCGTCGCGCCGTCGATGGTGATGCGATTGTCGTCCCACAGCAAGATCAGCCGCCCGAGGCCGAGATGGCCCGCTAGGTCGATCGCCTCGTGACTCACGCCTTCTTCCAGGCAGCCGTCGCCGGCGATGACATAGGTGCGGTGATCAACGAGATCGTCGCCGTAGCGCGCGTTCAGCAGGCGCTCGGCGATCGCCATGCCGACCGCCGTCGCCACGCCCTGCCCGAGCGGACCCGTCGTCGTCTCCACGCCGAGCGTATGGCCGTATTCGGGATGGCCGGCGGTGGTGGAGCCGAGCTGTCGGAAGCGCTGGATCTGCTCGATCCCCATGTCGGCGTAGCCGAGCAGGTGGTGAATGGCGTATTGCAGCATCGAGCCGTGGCCGGCCGAAAGCACGAAGCGGTCGCGATCCGGCCAAGAGGGGTCGGCGGGGTCGACGTTCAAGAATTTCGTGAACAGCACGGCCGCCACGTCGGCCATGCCCATCGGCATTCCCGGATGGCCGGACTTCGCCTTTTCCACGGCGTCCATCGCCAAGGCGCGGAGCGCATTGGCGCAGTCGCGCATGGAGACGCCGGTTCTGTCGCTGCGGTCGAGAGTTGCGGTCGCGGTCATGGTCTTCGCCCTTACTTTGCCGCGCGCGCGCGTTCGACGAGCCGGAAAATCATCGGCGTCAGGATGAGCTGCATGGCGAGATCGAGCTTGTCGCCGGGGATGACGATCGAATTGGCTCGCGTCATCCAGCTGCCCGGGATCATCGTCACGAGGTAGGAGAAATCGATCCCGCGCGGATTCTTGAAGCGGATCACGACCAGCGACTCGCCGGCGGTCGGTATCCAGCGCGCCACGAAAGGATTGGATGTATCCACCACCGGCACGCGTTGAAAGTTGATGTCCGTCTCGGTGAACTGCGGGCAGATCGTATGCACATAGGCATGCATGCGGCGCAGGATCGTGTCCGTCACCGCCTCCGTCGTGTAGCCGCGCGACGCGCGATCGCGATGGATCTTCTGGATCCACTCAAGATTGATGACAGGAACGACGCCGATCTTCAGGTCGGCATGGGCGGCAATGTCGGTCTGCTCGGTCTTCACTGCGCCGTGAAGGCCTTCGTAAAAGAGCAGGTCGCAGTTCTCGCCCACATCGCGCCACTCCGTGAAATGGCCGGGCGGCACGCCGTATTTTTCAGATTCCTGCTGGTCGTGCACATAGGTGCGCGCGCGGCAACGGCCCGTCTTGCCGAAAGCAGCGAATTGCGCGGCAAGCTCGTCCAGCAGGTTTGCGTCTTCGGAAAAATGGCTGAACGTCTGATCGCCAGAATTCAGGCGCCTCGTCATCTCCGCCTTCATGTCGGCGCGATTGAACCGGTGGAAGGCGTCACCCTCGATCGAGGCGGCGTTGATGCCCTCACGTCGGAAAATCTGATCGAACGTATGCTTGACCGTGCTCGTGCCCGCGCCCGACGAGCCGACGACGGATATGATCGGATGCTTGACCGACATGGCGAACCTCAGGCGCGAAAAAGGCCGCGCCGGCCGAAGAGCGGCGAACGGGCGCGGGCATTGGTGGGATCGGTGTGCAGCGCGACGACGCGCTCGACCTTGTCCAGCGAGCCGAAGATGAGCGGCGTGCGTTCGTGCAACGCATTCGGGATTTTTTCCAGAATGCGCGCCACGCCATCGGTCGCACTGCCGCCGGCTTGCTCGACCACGAAAGCGATCGGCGCCGCTTCATAGAGCAGACGAAGCCGGCCGCGCTCATAGCCCGGGCGCTTGTCTGCGGGATAGAGAAACACACCGCCGCGCAGCAGGATGCGGTGCGTCTCGCCGACGAGCGAGGCAAGCCAGCGCATGTTGAAATCCTTGCCGCGCGGGCCGTCGACGCCCGCGATGCAATCGTCGACGAAATCGCGCACCGGCTCGAGCCAATAGCGGTAATTCGAGGCATTGATCGCGTATTCGCGGGTCGTGCGCGGGATCGCGATGTTCATATCCGCCCGGCGATAACAGCCCTCCGGGTCCAGCACGAACACATCGACGCCCTCGCCCAGCGTCATCACGAGCGCGGAATACG
>CAMFKC010000303.1 GCA_945956975.1 uncultured Methylocystaceae bacterium
TCGGCCTGATGCACGCGCTCGCCGCCCGCAAGGCCAAGGTCAACGCCATCGGCGCGATCGGCCTCGTCGAGAACATGCCCGACGGCGCCGCGCAGCGCCCGGGCGACATCGTGCGCTCCATGTCCGGCCAGACGATCGAGATCATCAACACCGACGCCGAAGGCCGCCTCGTGCTGGCCGACGTGCTCTGGTACGTGCAGGACAAGTACAAGCCGCAATTCATGGTCGATCTGGCGACCCTGACCGGCGCGATCATGGTGGCGCTCGGCCAGGAATACGCCGGCTTGTTTTCCAACAACGACGAATTGTCCGAGCGCCTGAAGAAGGCGGGCGAGGCAACCGGCGAGAAGGTATGGCGCATGCCGCTCAGCGCCGCCTACGACAAGATGATCGATTCGAAATTCGCCGACATGAAGAACACCGGCGGCCGCTACGGCGGCTCGATCACGGCAGCGCAATTCCTGCAGCGCTACGTCGAGAAGACGCCGTGGGCGCACCTCGACATCGCCGGGACCGGCATGGGCTCGCCGTCGAGCGACGTGAACCAGAGCTGGGGCTCGGGCTGGGGCGTGCGGCTGCTCGACCGGCTGGTGAAGGATTACTACGAGGGGTGAGGGTCTCCCACGGGACGAGGACGCGGGCCGATGCAGTCCTTCGACTTCGACTGGGATCCGGAAAAGGCTCGAAGCAACGTCGTGAAGCACGGCGTTCGCTTCGAAGAGGCGATGACGGTGCTGGCCGACCCGCTAGCGCTCACGGTTTTCGACGAAGGGCACAGCGACGCTGAAGACCGGTGGATCACTTTGGGGCTCGCCAACACCAATCGGCTGATTGTGGTCGTGCACACATTTGACGAGGCGGACGACCGCATCCACATTCGTGTAATATCTGCTCGCGTTGCAACGCCGCGCGAACAACGCACGTATCGCGAAGGCTCATCGGGATGAAGGACGAGTACGACTTTTCCAAGGGCCAGCGCGGCAAGTTCTTCCGCAAGGACGCCGCGCTTCGCGCGCCCGTGCATCTCGACCCGCACGTCCGCGAGTATCTCATGGCGGAAGCCGCCGCCAAGGGAACGTCGCTCGACCAACTCGTCAACGAACTTCTGGAAAAAGATATCGAGCAGCTCAAGGCGGCGAGTTGAGGCCGTGGGAGACAACCCGGCGTTCCGGCAGGCATTTGCTATGGCGACAGCCGCTTCTCGTCGTCGATCAGCATGAGCCGCGCGGGCGCCTTGTCGCCCCAGCGCCAGAGCACGAGGTTCAGATCGTCCGCGGTCGAGCCCGCCGCGAAACTCCTGACCAGCAGGCCGTTGTGGCCGGCTTTCATCAGCCGCGCGGCGACAGTCTGGGTTTTCGCTTCCCCCGCAGCCCTCATCTCGTCCCGCCACGCCGACGCGGCGAGCGCCTCGGCCGTCATGCCTTCGCCCGCCAGCGCCGATGCATCGCGGCCGTCGAAGATCGAGTCAATCTCGGCATCGTAGGACACCAGCGTCGTCGGCTGCAGATTGCCGACCTGATTGGCCTCCCTGAGCGCGGTCATCGCCGAAAGCGAGAGATACAACGCCGGAACGCCCTTCGGATTGAAGCGGCCGCCGTAAAGCGCGGCGCCGCGTCCGGACAGGGGCTCGCAGGCGAAAAGCGGGTTCAGCGCGCGATAGAGCTTGCCCGCGTAGCGGATCGCCACGGTCAGGCGTGGACGCCGGCGTCGACCGCGTCGATGTAGTCGAGCACATCGTCGGCCCGGCCGCTGCGGACGAGTTGCATCGCGGTCTGGCCGGAAAAGCCGGGCAGGGGCTCGGACCGATACCAGGCGTAGGCGATCAGGGCGGAGCCGAACCGCGGCTCGACCTTGTTGAGCACTTCCACCATTTCGCGCAGGCGGCGCTGGGTCTTGTCGGAGCCGATCCGGTCCTTGCGCTGAATGGCGTCCTTGCCCAGGCCGGCCGTCCGGGCGATCTCCTCGCTCGTCGTGCGTAATGCATCCGCAATCCTGCGCGGAGCGAAAACGCCGTCTTCGGCGTATTGAGCGAGTCCCATGGCCTCCAGCCTTTGCCGGTATTACTGACGCAATATAGCGTCAGAAAGAGCGGCATTCAAGATGGACCCTCAAGGACGCTCCCTCACTCCTTGTCCAGCGCCGCCTGCACCTGCCGGTAGAACGCCTCGCGCGCCGCCGGCTCCGGCCCGAGGCTGGCGCGCGTCCAGTTGGCGTTGGAGGCGATCACGAGCTTGCGCTTCGGATCGATGAAAATCCCCTGTCCGAAAATCCCGCGCGCCGCAACCGAGCCGCCGTCGTACGTCCACCACTGGAAGCCGTAGCCGCGGCCGGCGAAGGGGATCGGCATCTGCTTGGTCGTCGCCTGCGCAAACCAGTCCTTCGGCGTGATCTGCTTGCCGCCGGCATTGCCGTTGGCGAGCACGAACAGGCCCATGCGCGCATAGTCGCGGGTCGCCGCCTGGATGCAGCATCCGGCAATCTCCTGGCCGGTCTTGCCCAGCAGCCAGGTAGCCTTGGCCTCCATGCCCGCCGGCTCCCAGATCTTCTCTTCCAGATAGTCGGACAGCGTCTTCTTCGTCGCCGAGGACACGAGCAGCCCGACGAGATTGGTCTCGCCCGTGTTGTAGTTCCACTTCTCGCCCGGCGGATGCGCGCGCGGCAGCCTGCGCATGTAGCTGACGATGGCGTCGAGCCCGGGCTCGGGCTTGGCCTTGTTGAATTGCGAGACGTCGGAATTGGGGTCCTCGTAATCCTCGTTCCACTTCACGCCGGAGCTCATGGTCAGAAGCTGGCGCACGGTCACGTCGTCATAGGCCGAGTCCTTGAGGCCAGCGATATAGATACTGACCTTGTCGTCGAGGCTCTTGATGAACCCGTCCTGGATCGCTGCGCCGACCAGCGTCGACGTAAAAGATTTCGCGACCGAAAAACTGGTCCAGCGCCCCTGCGCGTCGAAGTCGAGCGCGTAGCGCTCGAACCGGACCGTGCCGTCCTGCACGATCAGCAGGGCCGAGGCATTCTGGCCCTTCATGTAGTCGTCGATGCCGGGAATCGCCAGCGGCTTGCCCGGCGGCAGCGGCGTCGGATTGGGGGCGGGCGCGATCTCGCGCGCCTTCGCCAGGAATGGCAGGCGGTCGAGCGCGCGAAAGGCGGCGTTGCGCTGCGCCTGCGACCAGGTCAGGACGTCGGCGTTGGTCGGCAGATACATCAGGATGCCGCGCGTCTCCTTGTCGAGACTGGCGAAATACCCTGCGCCCGCGACCACAAGCGCGCCGACGAATCCCAAAGCTATGGCGCTCTTGCGCATCAAGCCTCCCGCTTTTTGTTGCTTGGCTCGGCCAAGACCCGATTCCCCGCGCAGGCTAGCAATCGCCGCGCGGCTGCGCCATGAAACGGGACAAGCCCTCGGAGCCTCATGGAAGTCTGGTTCTACCATCTTCAGCGCCGTCCGCTCGAAAGCGCGTTGCCCGCCCTCGTCGCGCGCACGCTCGCCAACGGCTGGACCGCGGTCATCCAGGCGACCAGCCCGGAAAGGCTTGCCGCGCTAGACGATCTCCTGTGGACCTTCGACGACCAGTCCTTCGTCGCTCACGGGTCGGCGCGCGACGGCGACGCCGCGATGCATCCCATTTGGCTGACGCTCGAGACCGACAATCCCAATGCGGCTTCCGTGCGCTTCTTCGTGGAGGGCGCCGATGTCGCCGCCGCCCTGGCGGAGGAATCCGCGCGCCCCAAGGAGCGCGCCATCGTGATGTTCGACGGCCGGGACGAGGACGCGCTGAACAGGGCGCGTATGCAATTTCGTGCCTTGCGCGAGCAGGGATTCGCGCTGTCCTATTGGCGCCAGACCGACGAGGGGCGCTGGGAGAAGTCCGGGTGAACGACGAATTCGCGGCGCGCCGGGCCGCCGCGCGCAAGCGCCTCGACGCGATCGACCCAGCCAAGAGTGGCAGGCTCGACGATCCCTACCGGCGCGACTGGTTCCGCGCGGTCTATGACACGGCCGAAGGCGACGAGGCGGCCGTGCCCTGGGCCGACAAGGCGGCGCATCCGCTGCTGGCGGAGTGGCTGAAAGGCAAGTCCCTCGCAAGCCTTCATGCGCTCGATGTCGGCTGCGGACTCGGCGACAATGCCGAGGCGCTGGCTGCAGCCGGCGCGCAAACTACCGCCTTCGACCTCTCCGAGAATGCGATCCGCTGGGCGAAGCGCCGCTTCCCGACCCCGACGGTCGACTATCGTGTCGCCGATCTCTTCGATCCGCCCGCTGACTGGCGCGGCGCCTTCGATTTCGTCAACGAATGCTACACGCTGCAGGCCCTGCCGAACCGGCTTTTGGCCGAAGCGGGAAGGGCGCTCGCCGCCTTCCTGAGGCCCGGTGGCCGCCTCCTCGTCA
>CAMFKC010000304.1 GCA_945956975.1 uncultured Methylocystaceae bacterium
TGCGCGTCGCCGATCTCACCCGCAATGCCTTCATGAACGGCGATCTCTCGACCGTCATGAGCCCGCGCACCGTGATCACCTGGGCGGAAAACGCGGAAATCTTCGGCGACCTCGGCTTCGCCTTCCGCCTCACCTTCCTGAACAAGTGCGACGAACTCGAGCGCCCGATGGTGGCCGAGTTCTACCAGCGCTGCTTTGGCAAGGAATTGCCGGAGAGCGCCGTGAACGTGGTGATGACCTAGTGATCGTCATTGCGAGCGAAGCGAAGCAATCCAGTCGCATCCTGATGCTGGATAGCTCTATCGCTTCGCTCTTCGCAATGACGCAATAAGGGTCGGCAGATGTCATCCAACCGCAAACCCGCCTCGCCCAAGGAAGCCCCGCAGGAGCCGTTCAAGCGCGCGGTCGCCGCCTGCATGCGCGCGATGGCGCGCACGCCCGGCCTCGAAGTCACCTATTCCGCCGACCGGCCTTCCGTGATCGGCACGGGCGAAGGCGCCAAGGCGCGCCTGCCGGAGCCGCCGCGCAAGCTCACTCCGCGCGAGGCCGCGATCGTGCGCGGCCATTCCGATTCGCTCGCGCTGCGCCTCGCCTGCCACGACGAGAAAGTCCATCGCCGCATCGTGCCGCAGGGCGCCGCCGCACGCGGCGTGTTCGAGGCCGTCGAACAGGCGCGCGTGGAAGCCATCGGCGCGCGGCGCATGGAAGGCGTCGCCGCCAATCTCGGCGCCATGCTCGATGACCGCTACAGCCGCGGCAATTACGCCGAGATCGACAATCGCGCCGACGCGCCGCTCGAAGATGCGCTGGCGCTGATGGTGCGCGAGCGCCTGACCGGCGCGCCAGCGCCGAAGAATGCGCAGGGCGTCGTCGATCTCTGGCGCCCTTTCATCGAGGAACGCGCCGGCGTTGAACTCGACCGTCTCTCCGGGTCGATCGAGGACCAGCGGGCCTTCGGCAAGGTCGTCCATTCGCTGCTCAGCGCGCTCGACATGGCCGACGACGCCTCCTCCGACACGGAAGAGAGCGAGGACGATTCCAAGGACGAGAGCGACAACAACGAGAATCAGGAAGACCAGGGCGACGAGCAGGAAGCGCACGGCGAATCCGTGCAGATGGAAAAGGCCGCCGATTCCGAAGACGAGATGGAAGATGGCGAGACCGACGCCGCCGATGCGCCTTCAGGCGAATTCCCCGAGGAAGCCGACGCCGGCGACAGCGAGGAAGCCGCCGAATCGCGCCGCCCGCCGATGCACGGCGCCGACAAGCGCGCGCCCGACTACAAGGCCTTCACCCACAAGTTCGATGAGATCGTGCAGGCCGAGGAGCTCTGCGACGCCGAGGAACTGGAGCGCCTGCGCGCCTATCTGGACAAGCAGCTCTCCGCGCTCTCCAGCGTCGTCGGTCGTCTCGCCAACCGCCTGCAGCGCCGCCTGATGGCGCAGCAGAATCGCGCCTGGGAATTCGACCTCGAAGAGGGCGTGCTCGATTCGGCGCGCCTGCCGCGCATCATCATCGATCCGCAGCAGCCGCTCTCCTTCAAGCACGAGAAGGACACGAACTTCCGCGACACAGTCGTCACGCTGTTGCTCGACAATTCAGGCTCCATGCGCGGGCGTCCGATCACGGTCGCCGCCACCTGCGCCGACATTCTCGCGCGCACGCTGGAGCGCTGCGGCGTGAAGGTGGAGATTTTGGGCTTCACCACGCGCGCCTGGAAGGGCGGGCAGTCGCGCGAGGCGTGGCTGCAGGCCGGCAAGCCCGGCAATCCCGGCCGCCTGAACGATCTCAGGCACATCATCTACAAGTCCGCTGACGCCCCATGGCGCCGCGCGCGAAAAAATCTTGGCCTGATGATGCGCGAGGGCCTTCTCAAGGAGAACATCGACGGCGAGGCGCTCGACTGGGCGCATCGCCGCCTCGTCAATCGCCCGGAGCAGCGCCGCATCCTCATGATGATCTCCGACGGCGCGCCGGTCGACGATTCCACGCTGTCGGTCAATCCCGGCAATTATCTCGAGCGGCATCTGCGCCACATCATCGACGAGATCGAGAACCGCTCGCCGGTCGAACTCATCGCCATCGGCATCGGCCACGACGTCACGCGCTACTACAAGCGCGCGGTGACAATCGTGGATGCGGAGGAACTGGGCGGCGCGATGACGGAAAAGCTGGCGGAGCTGTTCGACGAGAACACCCCGCCGCCAGCCCCCGTGCAGCGTCCGCCCCAGCGGCCGAAGGCCGGCCCGAAGCCGGGCGGCGGCGGCAAGCAGACCGGGCGGGTGCAAATCGCAATGCGTTGACGTTAGCCCTTCTTCCCTTGAAACGGGGAGAAGGTGGTGCAACGCGCTAACACGAAGTCGGCAAGTCGACTTCCGTCCGAGGATGAGGGGCCGCGCCGCAACAAGCTTGCCAGTTGACCGGCTCCACGCCTGCCCTCTCTGTGCGGGCGAGAGGATCGAGTTCCACTACCGTGGCGCAAGCGCCCAATAGTCGATGTCCAGGATCACACTCGGCTTGTAGTTGTTCGTGCCTTCCTCGAGCAGCGGGTAATTCGTGCAAGGCTTGTCTTTGGTGGCGATCGTCCGCAACCGCAGCGCACCGACGTCGTCGCGCCCGGGAATTTCGGCGGTCTCCAGAACTTCCGTCCAGGCATGCACAGTCAGGCCAGAAAACAGCGGCGCGACATGGCGGCCGCCGTTGATTGCGGCGATGTGGAACGCGTTGGCGAGCCCGTTGAACGACAGCGCGCGGGCGAGCGAGATAACGTGGCCGCCGTAGATCAGCCGGCGCCCGAAGCGGCCCTGCCCCTCGGTGAACTGGTTGAAATGCACCTTGGCCGTATTCTGGTAGAGGCGCGTCGCGATCATGTGCTCGGCTTCTTCCACCGTCATGCCGTCGACATGGTCGATTTTCTCGCCGGCCTTGTAGTCGCCCCAGTGATGCGGCTGGCCAGCGAGCGCGAAATCGTAGTCCGCGACCGAGATCGCCGGGCAGGCGTCCCCCAACGCATCCGCCGGCAGGGCCTTCGGCAGGTCGGGCGTATGCTCTTCCGCGACCGCCGCATTGGGATCGCGCTTGCGCACCATCACCCAGCGCACATAGTCGAGCACGACGTCGCCATGCTGGTTGAAGCCACGCGAGCGCACGTAGACGACGCCCGTCTGACGATTGGAATTTTCCTTGAGGCCGATGACTTCCGAAACCGACGACAGCGTGTCGCCGGGATAGACCGGCGCCAGAAAGCGGCAGGCGGCGTAACCGAGGTTGGCGACCGCGTTCAGCGAAATGTCCGGCACGGTCTTGCCGAAGACGATGTGGAACACGAGCAGGTCGTCCACCGGCGCATGCTTGTAGCCGATCGCCTTGGCAAAGGCGTCGGAGGATTGCACGGCGAAGCGCGAACCGTAGAGCGAGGTGTAGAGGGCGACATCGCCCACCGTGACCGTGCGCGGGGTGGCGTGGCGGATCGTCTGGCCGATCCGAAAGTCCTCGAAGAAATTGCCCGGATTGGTCTTGCTCATGTCGGCCCCGCTGGTTTTCGCTAGTCTCTAGACCCATTTCGCATCTGCGAAAAGACTAGTCGGCGAGGCGCGCGAGGCTGGCGGACAGGGCGGCCGGATCGGCCGAGATCTCCAGCGTCTTGACCCGCGACGTGTGGCCGGCGGCCACCGTCACCGCAGAGCGCGGAAGACGCAGGGTTTTTGCGATCAGTTCGGCCAGCGCGGCGTTGGCCTTGCCGTCCTCAGGCGCGGCGCGCACTCGCGCCTTCAGCACGCATTTGCCGTCGCTCATCGTCTCCACGCCGTCGATCGCGTCCCGACCGCCCTTCGGTGTGAGACGCACGACGAGCGTCAGCCCGCAGGGCGCCGCACGCCAGGGGACGTCCGCCATCAGCCCGCGACGAGATAGGCGTTGGAGCGGATCAGGTCTTCGATGAAGGACAGCAGCAACAGCAGAATGACCGGCGAGATGTCGAGCCCGCCCAGCGTCGGGAGGAAGCGCCGGATCGGCCGCAGCACCGGCTCGGTCAGGGCATCCAGCGCCCGCCACGCCGATTGCACATATTGGTTGCGTGTATCGACAACCTGGAAAGCGACCAGCCAGGACATGACGGCGGTGGCGATGATCACCCACCAATAGAGATTGATGATCGTCAAAATCAGCTTGATCAGCGGCAACGCCATAGGTTCGTCATCCTTTTTCCTAGGCCATCCATACATTCGGGCCACCGCGCCATCAATGCGCCGCGCGATTCAATGCGCGCACGACAATTGACAGGGGGCCATGGAGCGGAATAGACAGCGCGCCGGAGCGGGGCTGTAGCTCAGATGGGAGAGCGCTGCAATCGCACTGCAGAGGTCAGGGGTT
>CAMFKC010000305.1 GCA_945956975.1 uncultured Methylocystaceae bacterium
GGTTGATCGCCTGCACCTTCGCCGTCACGTTCTGCGTGATCTTGTATTCGGCGAAGGCGTCGAACCGCCAGTAGGACGGCAGCACCGTCGGCACGTTGACAAACGGATTGGCGGCCGTGGGCGCGGGCAGGAACGTAACGGAATTGATGGCCGTGCCGCCGTTGGCGGCGAGCAGCGAGCCGCCATAGCGCCGCGAATTGTAGACGGCCTGGCCGCCGAGCTCGAGCGCATCCGTGACCTGATACTTCGACAGAAGGCTGAACGAGGCGTGCGCCAGATTGGCGAGCGGCAGGCCGACATTGGACGGCGCCTTCGATTGCGTGACCTTCGATTGCATGAGAACCAGGCCGCCGAACACGCTCCACCTGTCCGTGATCTTGCCGGTCGCGCCGAGGTCGATGCCCTGGATCTCGTAAGCTCCGCTGGCATAGACGTTGGCGCCGATGACCTCGCGCGCATTCGTCTTCGTCGTGCGGAACAAGGCCGCCGTCAGCAGAAGGCGCTTGTCGAACAGTTCGAGCTTCGAGCCGACCTCGACCGACTTGTTCTTTTCCGGCGCGAAGACGGAGGTCGCCGCCGTCAGCGCGCCATACGACGCGGCGACGCCGTCGAGTTCGGCGCCGACCGGGTTGGCCGATGTCGCGTAGGCGGCATAGAGGCTCCAGCCCGGCAGCGGCTTCACGACGAGGCCGGCGTTGTAGTTGAACAGCGTCGAATGATTGCCGGCGTAGGCGTTGAAGAAATTGTTGACCAGACCCGGCACGCCCGGATTGAAGGCCGCCGCCGCCGCCACCGTCGGCTGGTAGGAGGAGATGCGGTAGTCGTCGAGCCGCACGCCGCCGTTGACGATGATGAAATCATCGTAGTTGGCGGTGTGGATGAGATAGCCGGACTTGGAGTCGACCGAGATGCTGGTGGGGTTTCCTGCCAGCCTCGGCTTTGCGCCGAACGGCAGCAGGTTCGGCGGGAAGAGTATGCCGCCGGGCAGCGAGCCGTTGCCATTGAAGGCGCCGGCGCCGAAAAGTTCCGAGGCAAGCCCTGCGTATGTGTCGCGCGTGATCTGCTCGTGCGAGATTTCCGTTCCGACGACCGATGTGTGCATGACCGGGCCGGTGTCGAACTTGATCGTCGCGTCATTCTGGTTCGCGAGCACGGCCGTCTGCTGGTAGCGGCTCTGCGGGCTGAGATTGACCTGCCCGCCCGGGATCGCCGAGGCGAAGGTCGCGCCCTGCGCAAGCGTGCCGACATAGTCGAGCGTCGATTGCTGGCGGCGGATGCGCGACGAGAGCGTGACGTGGTCGTTGAGCTGATATTCGACGCCCGCCGTGCCGATGTGCTGCTGCACGTGCTGGAAATCGCGGTTGAGAAAGCCATACCAGAGGTTGCGGCTGGTGAAGCCTTCCGTGAAGGGACGGTTGGTTCCGAAGCGGTTGTAAGGCACGCCGAAATCCGGCAGGCCACGCAGGTCCGTGAAGATGTAGTCGAGGGAAATCTTCAACGGCTCGATCGGCTTGTAGACGACCGAGACCGCCGCGCCCGCGCGATCGTCGGTGACGAAATCGCGGCCGGGAACCTTCTGGTTCTGATAGAGGCCGTTCACGCGCACGGCGAGATCGGAATTGACCACCTGATTGATGTCGAGCGTGAAACGTCCGCCGCGATCCGTCGGCGCGCCCGTCGCCTCGATCGTGCGGAAACTGCCGTCCGTATTCGCCTTCTTGGTGACGATGTTGATCGCGCCGCCGGCCGTGCCGCGTCCCGCGAAGGACGAGGCGGGGCCGCGCAGGATCTCGATCTGCTCGGTGAAGAAGTTTTCGCGCACGCTGACGGCGGGATCGCGGATGCCATCGAGAAACACGTCGTTGCGCGTGTCGAAGCCGCGGATAAAGAAGCGGTCGCCGAAGGCGTTGCCGCCTTCGCCCGTGCCGAGCGTGACGCCCGCCGTCGAGCGGCCGAGTTCGCGCAGGCTGGTCGCGCCCTTGTCTTCCAGCACCTCCTTCGTCAGCACGGTGATGCTGCGCGGCGTGTTGGCGATCGGCTCGGAGAATTTCTTCGACTGCAGGCGGTTGACCTTGTAGGGCGCGCCGGCCTGCGCATAGGGATTGTCGCTGGGCAGACGCGCCAGAGTGGGCAGGGGAGACGGCGCGGCAGGCGCGGGCGCAGCGACCGGCGCCGTGCGCGCACGCTGCCGGATCGCGGCGCGCGCGCGAACTTGCGCTGCGCTCGGTTTCGGGGCCGCGACCGGGCGACGCTTCACGACGGGCGCATCCACCACCATGGTCGGCAGCGCCGTCGATGATTGCGCCTGCGCGTCCGCAACGCCGCCGGCAGCGGCGCACACGAATGCGAACGACGTGCCGACGACGCGCTCCGATGATCGGAGCGAATGTCTCGAAACGAATTCATTGCGCAACGAGCGCGGCGACTTCACACCAATCATGACATCCCTCTTTTCGACCAATTCCAATCGCGTTTCCGCCTCATTCCCACGACGAATGAGACATCGCGACGATGTGAGTCAATCGAAAGCGGGATCAGTTGCATCACATTGGAAGCAGTCAAAAAGCGTAGTTTGGAATTGCACTAAATCTCATTTGATTTTCGCGCGACTGCAGACGCAGAACGAAGCGGTCGTTGCGAATTATTCGTCGTCTAATCTCGCGCGTCGTCGTCATCGGTTGTTGTTCGCGCACGCCGCCTGCGCAATGCTTTTCGTGCTGATTTGGCAAGCTTGGAGAAAAGCGAACATGATCGACGCGCAATCGCTTGAGGCTTGTCGCCAACGCCTGTCCAGCGCGCGCGTCCAACGCGCTACGTTCGCGCGTACGCATGCGTTGACGCCGTGTTTCGCGCGTTCGAGCCGCGAGCGGCTGGCGGTAGAATGCCTTCGCCTCCTGCTCGCTGCGCGCGAAGATGCCGACATTTCGCTTTGCGCCGGCGCCTACGACCGGGCCGAGGCACTGCTCGCACGCCGCGCGGCGGTTGAGTTCGTCAGAACGATCGCATCGATCGCGCACATCCTGCGCCGCGCGCGCGTCTCAGGCTTCCGTTTCCTCCGCGACGAACCGGCGCTGCTGACGCAAGACGAGTGCAGCTTTCTCGCAGCGCTCCAGTCTGCAATCGATGGCAGCCCCGTCGGCCTCAGCGCGGCCGCGCACATGTTGGCGCAATCCGGCGATGCGCATGAGATCGCCGTAGAGATCCACGATCTCGCGCACTTTGCGCTGCATGCCGAGGCGTAGGCGACGGGAGGCTAGATCTCGCCTGCCGCGTCGCAGGAGTCGGACGGGCCCTTCATCAGACCGAACAATTCGTCGAGCGCGCGATGGGCGGCGCGGCGCGTCGCCGTTGCGGAGTCCTCGCCGGAAATCCGCACGCCCGTGACGACTGCATGCATCTCGTCGCGAAAGTCGGTGACGAACCGCAGTGGATCGGGCGAAGCATTCGCCACGCGCGCGACGAGGCCTGCGATCATCAATTGGCAGGCGACGAGGCGGCCGTTCAATTCGTCCATCGCGGGATCTGACGGCGCCGTGGCGATCACGCTGCGTCCTGCGCATCCTGTTCGGCGCATTCGCAGCGCCCGGGTATGCAATTGTCGCAGTCGCGCGCTTGCGCCTGCTTCAGCAGTTCACTGATCGTGCAGGCGCAGCGTCCGCATTTCGGCGCGCAGCCCAGCGTGCGAAACGCGGCGGCGACGTTCTTCGACGTCGGCGCGCAAGCATCGATGTCACGGTCGGAAATGCGGTTGCAGGAACAGACGATCATGCGTTGGTCTCGCTCGATTGTCTGCGCGTAACATGCCCGCAGCCGCGTACCCAAGGGCGCGGGGCGACTTTTGAATTGGTCTAATTGCAGGCGATCAGCGCTCGAGCGGCACGCGTGCGGCCGAGCCGACAACGCCGGAAGCGGAATTGCCGAGTTCGTCGATCTGGTCGAACAGGCCTTCGCGTGTGCGGCCGTCGATGATCGCGATCGGCGCCGAAACGGCGACGCCGGCGGTTCTGCCGACGACATTCGCCGCGCCGATCGCGACGGTGCTCAGCCGTTCGCCAAGGCCCGCCTTTGAATCGCTCAAGGCCTGGCCGGACGACAGGCGGGCGCCGATCATCTTCACCACCTCCGGGCTCTCGGCGAATTTGCCGTGGCCGGTGGGATCGCCGGTCTTCACGTCGGTCAGATCGACGACGCGGATGTCGGCCTGCTGCAGCTTGGAGCGATAGGGCTCCTTGTTGGGATCGATCGCGCCGATCCGGTCGGTCGATCCCCAGAGCACGCGCGACAGGGCCAGGGCGTCGTCGTCGCGCGACACGAACAGGGTGAAGTCGGGCTTGGTCTTGCCTTCGTCGATCAGACGGATCTGGCGGCGGA
>CAMFKC010000306.1 GCA_945956975.1 uncultured Methylocystaceae bacterium
GGACTATAAGCGTGAGATTGCCGTCCTTCGAGATCAGCTTGCCCTGGATGATCTCGTTGGTCTGCACGCGCTGCACGAGCCGGGCGAAGTCGGCGCCTTCGGGCAGCGTTTCGGGGAAGAGCGGCGGCGGCAGGCCGCCGTTCTCTGCCGGCTCGCGCGCGGAAAAGATGGACACGATCCCGCGCGCGCCATCGATGAGCTGGAGGTCGGTCGCGACATCGCGCAGTTTCTCCAGCGCTTCGCGTTGCAGCACCGGCCCTTCCACGACGACCAGCACATCGAATTCCGTCGACGGAAAACGACGCGTCACGTCCTCGTATTCTCGAAAGGCGGGCGTGTCCGAGCGAAACAGCTGGGACAGCGAATCGTCGACCTTCACGTGTCGAAGGCCGAAGGCGGCGCCGATTGCGGCCAGAAACGCGAGGGCGGCGATGAGCCAGGGATGCGCGAGCGGCGCGAGCCCCAGACGCTCGACGCCGAGCGCCAGGCTCGGCCGCGTGTGCGGGCTATCTTTTGCTCGCGGCGGAGGCTCTGGCGGCGGCAGCGCTGTTCCCCGACTGGTTGGCGACGGCGGCTGCGCACGGAAGGCGCGGCGCCTGCCACACAACCTACCGCGCCAGCCTGCCACGTCGAGCTTGCGCTATGCAGTAGCAACGCTGGCGCCCGCCCGGTTTCTTTTCTAACCTGTCCGCGGGGAAGGACCATCGGCCATGACAGGGTTCAAGGATTACGGCGCCTACGATGCGGTAGGGCTCGCCGAACTCGTGCGGCGCAGACAGGCGAGCGCCGAGGAATTGCTCGACGAAGCCGTCGCGCGCACGGAAAAGATCGATCCGCAGATCAACGCCGTGGTGGTCAGGCACTATGACCATGCCCGCAAGCAGATCGCAAAGGGCCTGCCCGATGGCCCGTTTCGCGGAGTCCCGTTTCTCCTCAAGGATCTCAATCTTCTCCAGGGCACGCGCACGACCTTCGGCGCCTCCCTCAACAAGGATTTCGTCGCCGACCATACGGACACGCTCACGCAGCGCTTCGTCGATGCGGGACTCGTGATCTACGGGAAATCATCTTCGCCCGAATTCGGCCTTATGCCGACGACCGAGCCGCGCCTGCACGGTCCCACGCGCAATCCATGGAACACGGACCATTCGTCCGGCGGCTCGTCGGGCGGCGCTGCTGCTGCGGTCGCCGCCCGCATCCTGCCAGTCGCCCATGCCTCCGATGGCGGCGGCTCGATCCGCATTCCCGCGTCCGCCTGCGGCGTGTTCGGCCTCAAGCCCACGCGCGCGCGAACTCCGATGGGGCCAGACCGTGGCGAAGGTTGGGGCGGCTTTTCCGTCGGCCATGTCGTCTCGATCAGCGTACGCGACAGCGCGGCGATGCTCGATGCGATCGAAGGGCCCGAGCGCGTCAGCCCGTATCACGCGCCGCCGCATGCGCGCGCCTTCGCCGACGAGGTGCGCCGCGAGCCCGGCCGCCTGCGCATCGCCTTCACCGATCGTGCGCCCTCGGGCGCGCCGATCGACCCGGAGATCGCGGCAGCGGTGCGCGACGTCGCAGCGCTTCTCGGAAAGCTCGGCCACGACGTGATCGAGACGGCGCCGGTTCTTCCGGTGTCGCCGGGCGATGCGCTCTCCGTCATCACCGGCGCCAATACCGCGCTCACCGTGCGCCTCGCCGAGCAGCAGCTCGGGCGCAAGGCGACCGAAGAAGAGTTCGAGAAGCTCACGCTCGTGACCGCTCACAACGCTGAAAAGCGCACGTCGGTCGATTATTGCGGGGCCCAACTCGACGCCTTCCGCATCTCGCGCGCACTGGCGGACTTCTTCGCAGATGTCGACGTGCTGTTGCAGCCGACGCTCTGCCTGCCGCCGGTGAAGCTCGGCGTGCTCGACACGATGGGCGATCTCAGAACGATCGCCGCGACGCTCGGCGCCTACATGCCGGGCACGGCGATGTTCAACATGTCCGGTCAGCCCGCCATGTCCGTGCCGCTGGCCTGGAACAGCGCGGGGCTCCCGCTCGGCATGATGTTCGCGGGCCGCTTCGGCGACGAGGGAACGCTGTTCCGTCTCGCGGCGCAGCTCGAGAAGGAGCGGCCGTGGAAAGAGAGGAAGCCCGGCGTGTGCGCATGACACGCGGACGCGCGCTGCGGCCGAAGAATAAAATTTGGCCGCAGGTCACATAAGGCCTAGTATAAGTCGCATCATCGGCGGGGGTGCGGGCCATGGCGTCGTCATCAGCGGTTTTGCTCAACATTCACGTTGTGTTGAGCTTGCTCGAAATCCCCGCTGGCGTGGCGCTCGTTCGCGCCATGTTGAACGGCCGCGCGCCCCGCGGCGTCACCCTCGTCTTTCTTGCGCTGGCCGCGCTGACGAGCCTCACCGGCTTTCCGTTGGAGCCGCCGGGCTTCGATCCCGCCCGCGCAATCGGCCTGCTGTCCCTCGCGCTGACCCTTGTCGCGGCCTACGCCTATCTCGGCGGCCGCGCGACGGGCGCATGGCGCCCGACATTCGTCATCGCAGCCATCGCCACGCTCTATCTCAATGCATTCGTCGCCATCGTGCAGGCGTTCCAGAAACTCTCATTCCTGCAGCCGCTGGCGCCCACGCAATCCGAGCCGCCGTTCGTGATCGCCCAGGCGGCGTGCCTCATCATCTTCGTCGTGGCAGGCGCGTACGCCGTCATCCGGTTCCGCCGCGCAGCCGCCGCACGCTAGTCGCTGCGGCTCCGCACCACCATCGACTGGCTCGCCGTCGCCATCAATTCCCCGTTCTCGGCGAACAGCCGCATGTCGCCATGCGCGAAGCCGGCGTTGAGGCCGGTCACCGTGATGTCGCAAAACACCCAGCGCGTCGGCACGATTTTTCGCACGCGCAGCGTGTTGTCGAGCGAGGACGAGCCGGAATTGGCCTCGCCCAGCGCCGGCCCGATGGCCGAGGGCACGTAATCCGCGAAGATCGCGAGCATGCTCGCCGTCATCTCGAATTCCTCCACCGTGCGCGCCCACAGCGCCAGACGGCCGTCGGGCGAGGGCGTTCCATCGCGGCGCAGCGCGCCCTTCGGCATGCGCAATTCGACGCGGCGATTGTAGTTCTCGCCGTGGTCGGGCCAGAGCTGCACGCGCTCGCAGTCTTCCGGGCGCGGGACGTCGGGCATCTGCGCCCACTGGTGCGCTGCGCCGCCGGGCCGCGCGCCGAGCGCGGCCGAAACCGTGATGATCTCGCTCTCGCCGACATGGCCGGATACGCGCGCCTGCGTCGTGTGGCGGCCCTTGTAGAAGATGCGCACGTCGAGATCGAGCACCGACGGCGGGCGTGCAAAGGAGAGGTACTGCGCCGTCGCCCAGACGATCGGCCGCTCGCAGGTGCGCTCCAGCGCCTCGATCGAGGCGGCGAGTCCGACGCCGCCGTACATGAACATGGCGTCCGGCGGCCCGACGCAGACGCCGGCATGAAGCGGGAGGTTCCAGCGGTGGGGATTGTGCGAGCCGCGCAGCTCGAAGAAGCGGTTTGTCATGCTTCCGTTTGGCACGGAGCGCGCCGCCGGTTCAACTGAAAGCGGCGGGCAGGGCGACGCGGGCGATCAGCCCCTTGGGCGCGCGGTCGAGCAACTGGAGCTTGCCGCCGGCCTGTTCCACCAGCGAGGACACGATCGACAGGCCGAGCCCGAAGCCGCCCTTTTCGTTGACGGTGCGCGCGACTTCGCCGCGGACGAAGGGCTCGAGCAGCTCCGCCTTCTTGTCCTCCGGGATGCCCGGGCCGTCGTCGGCCACGTCGACGGTGATGAATCCGTCGCGGGGCGGCGTCGCGCTGACGACGACATGCGCGCCGTGGCTGACCGCGTTCTCCACGAGGTTGGAGAAAAGGCGCTGCAGATCTTCCAGCGAACCATAGACCGTCTGGTGCCCGCCGCCCGCATAGGACACGTCATGGCCGAGATCGGCGAATTCGTCGGCGATCGTCTGGAGCACGCTGTCGAGGTCGATCAGGCTGACGCCCGCGCCGGATTGCTCTCCGCGCAAATAGACGAGATTCTTGTGCAGCATCGCGTCCATGCTTTCGACGTCCTTCTGCATCTTCGCCTTCAACGCCTCGTCGGCGATGAATTCCGACCGCAGCCGCATGCGCGTGATGATCGTGCGCAGATCGTGGCTGATGGCGGCGAGCGCGCGCGACCGCGATTCGATCATGGAATTGATGCGCCGCTGCATGCGGTTCAGCGCGCGCGACAATTCCCGCATCTCGCGAGGCCCGGTCTCGCGGATCGGGTCGGATTTGCTGCGGTCGGACGGCAATCGTTCGGCCTGTCGCACCAGCCGGTAGAGGGGCGCTATGACCGCGAGCGTCAACCAGAC
>CAMFKC010000307.1 GCA_945956975.1 uncultured Methylocystaceae bacterium
GAAGAAAGTCAGCGCGAGCACGATGAATTGCGGCGTGCGCAGAGCCTCCCGCAGCGTCATGCCCGGGGGCGGCGCATCGGGCGAAGCGTCGGCGGCCTGCGGCGGCGGGCGATGGAAGAGCAGCGCCGCCGGAATCATCAGCGCCCAGGCGATCAGCCCGACGATCAGCAAAGACGTGCGCCAGTCGTAGCTGGAGATCAGCCAGCGCGCGAACGGAGAAAGCGTCATCGGCGCCATGCCCATGCCTGCAGACACGAGTGACACGGCGAGGCTGCGCTGCGTGTCGAACCAGCCGGTCACCGTCGCCATGATCGGCGCGAAAATCGCGCCGACGCCCGCGCCGATGAGAACGCCGTAGACGATCTGGAACGCGAGCAGCCCTGGCGCACGGCTGGCCAGCACGGCGCCGAGCCCGATCAGGAACGACCCTGCGAGCAGCACGCGCCGCGGCCCGAGCCGATCCGACAGCGCACCCCAGAAGAAGCCGGCGGGGCCCATGACGAGAAAATTGATCGTCATGGCGCTGGAAATGCCGGCGCGCGACCAATCGGTAGCGTCGGCCATCGGCTGCAGGAAAACGGCCAGCGCGAACATCGTGCCCGCCGCCACGCAGCCGAGCAGGCCGCCTGCGGCGACGATGATCCAGCGATAGTTCGGCATGAGGCGCTCCTGCAATCCAGCGGCAACATCTCATGATGCATAGAGTTGATATCAACGCAAGAGAGGCGGGCGCAACCCGCAGGCCTTCTGCTTGCCCGAATGCAGTCGCGTGGGCGTGTCAGATGTCCTTGGTCTCGAACATCAGCATGTCGACGCCGCCGGACGCGAACTTGCCGACATCGGCGGCTGCCGCCTGCCCTTCGGGACTGGCGAAAGCCGCCTGGATTGCCCCGACATTGTCGAACGTCAGCGTCGCTACGAGGTGAATGCCCGAATCCCCGGCAGGCGACGGCACTGGGCCGGAGCTAACTTCGTAGGCGCGCAGGCCCGGGATCTTCTTGGCGATGGGAATATGCGTCGAGGCGTAATAGGCGTCGAAGGCCGCGGTATCCTTTGGCGTCTTGTAGAGCACGACCAGCTTGGCCATGTGTCATCTCCCTGTCGCTCGCGCCTGTGCCGGCGCGCCGCCCGATAACTGGCGTCGCTCCAGCTCCGGGCAAGTCGCGCCGTCAGATCCCCATCTGCCGCGCGGCCAGATCCTTCATGATCTCCTCCGCGCCGCCGCCGATCGCGTTGACCTTCACCTCGCGATAAATGCGCTCGACCTTTGTCCCGCGCATGAAACCCATGCCGCCGTGAATCTGCACGCCTTCCGACGCGCAGAAGGCCATGGTCTGCGTCGCCTGGTTCTTCAGCATGGCGATCTCCGCCGCCGGGCTCTCGCCGTTCTGCACGCGCCAGGCGAGATGTTCGAGCCACGCCTGCGTGGCGTTCACCTTCATCGCCATGTCGACGAGCTTGTGACGAATGACCTGCTGGTCCGCGAGCCGCCCGCCGAACACCTTGCGCTCCTTGGCCCAAGCGATGCTTTCTTCCAGGCAGACACGCGAAAAAGCCGTGCAGGAGGCGGCCATGCCGAGACGCTCGGAGTTGAAGTTGAGCATCACATAGCGGAAGCCCTTGTTCTCCTCGCCGATCAGGTTCTCGACCGGCACCTTCACATCGTCGAAGAAAAGCTGCGCCGTGTCGCTCGCCCACCATCCCATCTTCTTCAGCGGCTGCTGGGTGAAGCCCTCCATGCCGCGCTCGATCAGCAGCAGCGAGACGCCGCCAGCGCCCGGCCCGCCCGTGCGCACCGCCACCGTGTAGAAATCCGCACGCACGCCCGAGGTGATGAACATCTTCGAGCCGTTGACGATGTAATGATCGCCCTCGCGGCGCGCGGTCGTCTTCAATTGTGCGACGTCGGAGCCGCCGGAAGGCTCGGTGATGGCCAGGGCGGAAATCTTCTCGCCGCTGAGCACCTGCGGCAGCACGCGCTTCTTCATCGCGTCGGGGCCGACGGCGAGGATCGGCGGCGAGCCGATCGTGTGGCTCATCAGGCTCGCCGAAACGCCGCCGCAGGCCGCGCGCGCCAGTTCCGACGACAGCACGAGGCGGTGGAACTGGTCGCAGGGCGAGCCGCCGTATTCTTCGGGATAACCGAGGCCGAGAATGCCGACGTCGGCCGCCTTCCTGTAGAGCTCGCGCGGGAACGTGCCGGCCTCGTCCCATTCGTCGACGTTGGGCGCGATTTCCTTCTCGACGAAGCGCCTCACGGTCGCGCGGAAGGCTTCGTGGCTTTCGTCGTAGTAGAGGCTCTTGGCGGCTGTCATGACGTTTTCCGGTCCCCGAATGTCATCCCCGCGAATGCGGGGATCCAGAAAATACCCTCGCGGTGGCTGGATACCCGCTTTCGCGAGTGTGACAGGCGCAGTGTCAGGCGTCTTCCGCCGCCAGCGTCGCCAGCACGTGGCGCGTCGGCACCTGGTCGCCTTCCTTCACCGAAACCGCTTCGAGCACGCCGTCGCGTCCGGCGACGATTTCGTGCTGCATCTTCATCGCCTCGAGGATGACGACGCGCTGGCCCTTCTTCACCGCCTCGCCCGCCTGCGCGAGCACGGCGACGATGCGGCCGTTCATCGGCGCCAGCAGGCGCGATCCGCCCTCGCGCTCGGCCGACGACTTGATCTCGTGCGAGGTCTCGCGCGTGGTCAGCTGTTCGCCACCCGCTTCCAGATGCAGCGTCGCGCCGTCGAAAGCGCAGGCCGCCGAAGACTGCACGCCCCCGATCTCGAAGCGGACCCGGCCGGCGTCGCGCGAGACAATCTCGAGTTCGACCGTCTCCCCGCCGACGGACACGGCGTAGGACGACGAACTGCGCGCGGTCAGCGACACCGGCGTCTCCTTCTCGCCCACCGCCAGCTTCAGCGGCTTCGAGAACACGCCGGAGGAGTCCCAGCTCGACACAAGCGGCGCAAGCTGCCGTGCGCTGCGCTCGTAGAGGAGCGCGGCCGCGAGCGCCAGCAGGCGGGCGGAGGGTTGCTTCTCGGCCATATCAGCGCTGTCGGCGGAAAAATGGGAGGGGATGAAGCCCGTCGTCGTCTCGCCATTCACGAAAACGGGATGGCTGAGCAGCGCCACGAGAAAGGCCTTGTTGTTCGGCAGGCCGAACAGCACCGTCTCGTTCAGCGCGCGCACCAGCCGGCGCCGCGCCTCCTCCCGCGTGCGGCCATGCGCGATCACCTTGGCGATCATCGGATCGTAGAAAGGCGAAATCTCCTGACCCGAGGCGATGCCGTGATCGATGCGCACGCCCTTGGCCTGCGCGGGCCGCCATTCGAACACGGTCCCGCTCTGCGGCAGGAAGTTCTTCTCCGGCGATTCCGCATAGAGGCGCACTTCGATCGCCGCGCCGTCGAGCCGCACGTCTTCCTGTGTCAGCGGAAGCTTCTCGCCCGCCGCGACGCGCAATTGCCATTCGACGAGATCGAGTCCCGTGATCTCTTCCGTCACGGGATGTTCGACCTGCAGGCGCGTGTTCATTTCGAGGAAGTAGAATTCACCATCCGCGCCGAGCAGGAATTCCACCGTGCCCGCGCCGCGATAGGAGATGGCCTTGGCGGCGGCGACGGCGGCTGCGCCCATCTTGTCGCGCAAAGCCGGCGAGACTGCCGGCGATGGCGCCTCCTCGATCACCTTCTGGTGGCGGCGTTGCGCCGAGCAGTCGCGTTCGCCGAGATGGATGACGTTGCCGTGGCTGTCGCCAAACACCTGCACTTCGACGTGCCGCGCATTCACGACCGCCTTCTCGAGAATGAGTTCGCCTGAACCGAAGGCGTTCTGTGCTTCCGACCGCGCCGTAGTGACGGCGTCGGCGAAGTCCTCCATGCGCGACACGAGACGCATGCCGCGTCCGCCGCCGCCGGCCGCAGCCTTCACCATGATGGGAATGCCGATCCGCTGCGCTTCCTTGGCAAGAACTTCATCGCTCTGGTCCGCGCCCTGATAGCCGGGCACGCAGGGCACGCCGGCCTCGATCATCAGGCGCTTCGCCGCGGCCTTGTTGCCCATCGCGCGGATCGCGTCGGGCGTCGGGCCGATGAACACCAGTCCAGCATCCTGACAGGCCGAGGCGAAGCCGTCGTTCTCCGACAGGAAGCCGTAGCCGGGATGCACGGCGTCAGCCCCCGTGCGCTTTGCCGCATCGATGATGGCCGCGACGTTGAGATAGGATTCCGACACCGGCGCCGGTCCGATCCGCGCGGCTTGGTCGGCCTCGCGCACGTGCAGCGCGTCAGCGTCGGCGTCCGAATACACGGCGACCGTGGAGTAGCCCATGGCGCGCGCCGTGCGCATCACCCGGCAGGCGAT
>CAMFKC010000308.1 GCA_945956975.1 uncultured Methylocystaceae bacterium
ACCCGGGCGCCGTTGCGCGGGCCGACGCGCGTCTCGTAGGTGTCGACGATCACGTCGAGCGCAGCGGGGTCGATCAGGCCCTTCTCGGCAAGCACCGTCTCCAGCGCCCGGACACGAAGCGCGACCTCGGAGAGTTCGGAATGGTCGTGGCCGTGATGGTGGCCGTGATGATGTTCATGGCCATGCTCATGGTGATGGTCGTGATCGTGGTCGTGCGGCATGGCGTCACATTAGGCGGGGCGCTCGCGGGTGTCACGAGCCAGCTGGAGAATGTCCTGCTGCGACAAAGGCTTTCCGGAGAACCAATTTTTGACGAAGGCCTTATATTCGGAAAATTGAATTATTGACCTTTCGCACCTGCGAAAGGCATATGAAATGTCAGGATGTTGCCGTGCTCTTGCCGCGGCCTGCGAGGAAAGTTCGCCGCATGACCCGTTCCGCCGCCGCCGAGACCTTCGAAGCCGCAGCCGCCCCGCCGAAGAAGCAGGGCGCCTTCAACCGCGAGACGGTGACCTTCGTCCGCCAGTTCACCGACCGGCTCTTCACCTTCCGCACAACGCGCGACCCGTCCTTCCGCTTCGAGAACGGCCAGTTCGTGATGATCGGCCTCGAGGTCGACGGGCGGCCCCTGCTGCGCGCCTATTCGATGGCCAGCGCCAATTACGAGGAAGAGCTGGAATTCTATTCCATCAAGGTCGAGAACGGCCCGCTGACCTCGCGCCTCCAGCACATCAAGGTCGGCGACAAGGTTCTCGTCGGCCGCAAGCCCACGGGCACGCTGGTGCAGTCGAGCCTTCTGCCCGGCAAGCGCCTCTACCTGCTCTCAACCGGCACGGGCGTCGCGCCCTTCGCCAGCGTGATCAAGGACCCAGACGTCTACGACCGCTACGAGAAGATCATCCTCGTGCACGGCTGCCGGCAGATCGCGGAACTCGAATACGGCGCCGACATCGTGAAGGGCGCGCACGAGCACGAGTTTCTCGGCGAGTATGCGCGCGAGAAGCTGGTGCATTACCCCACCGTCACGCGCGAGCCCTACGCCAACACCGGGCGCATCACGACCGCGATCGAGAGCGGGCAGATGTTCGAAAAACTCGGCGTTCCCACGCTCGATCCGGCGCACGACCGCGTCATGATCTGCGGGGGCCCGCAGGTGCTGGCCGACCTGCAGGACCTGCTGGACGGGCGCGGCTTCGTGGAGGGCTCGGGCGGCGCGCCGGGATCCTATGTGATCGAAAAGGCTTTCGCGGAGAGGTAACGCCTCCTCCACAGTCTTCATGCTGAGGAGCCTGCGGAGGCGGCGTCTCGAAGCACGGGACCGCGGCCATCCTTCGAGACGCCGCCTCCGGCGGCTCCTCAGGATGAAGGCGGGGGTTCCCCGGAGGACGCATGTTCGACACACACACACAATTCATTCTCGATGAGGACGCAAACGAACGCGCCGCGACGCCCACCGACGCACGCGCCACGGACGCCCCGCTCCTCGACGCCTACTCCCGCACCGTCGCCGAAGTCGTGGAAAAGGTCGGCCCCAGCGTCGTGTGCATTGACCTCGCGCGCGGCGACGGCAAGCCGGCGGGTTCCGGCTCCGGCGTGATCGTCTCGCCCGACGGGCTCGTGCTCACCAACAGCCACGTCGTCTCCGCCGGCAGGCGCGCGGACGTCACGACGCTCGACGGGCGCGTCTTCACCGCGCGCGTCCTTGGCGACGATCCCGACACCGATCTCGCGCTGCTGCGCATCGACGCCGACGAAAAGCTGCCGGCCGCAAGGCTCGGCGATTCCCGCGCGCTGAAGCCCGGCCAGATCGCCATCGCCATCGGCAATCCGCTCGGCTTCGACGCCACGGTGACGGCAGGCGTCGTGTCGGCGCTCGGCCGTTCCTTGCGCGCCAAGAACGGACGGCTGATCGACGACGTCATCCAGACCGACGCCGCGCTCAATCCCGGCAATTCCGGCGGGCCGCTGGTGTCGAGCGCGGGAGAGGTGATCGGGGTCAACACCGCCGTCATCATGGGCGCGCAAGGCATCTGCTTTGCCGTGGCCGCCAACACCGCGCAATTCGCGCTGGGCGAAATCGTGCGGCACGGCCGCGTGCGCCGCGCCTATCTCGGCATTGGCGCGGGCACGGTCCCCCTGCCCCGGCGCATCGCGCTGCGGCTCGGTCTCGATCAGGCGACGGGCGCGGTGGTGACGGCCATCGCGCCGGGCGGGCCGGCCAGCGAAACCGGCATGCTGACGGGCGACATCATCCTGTCGATCGACGGCGCGCCCGTCGCCGGCGCAGACGACATCGTGCGCCTGCTCGGCGCCGATCGCATCGGTCGTACGATCCCGATCGACGTGCTGCGGCGCTCGGACAGGCGTCGGTTCTGGGTGGGACTGACGGAGCGGAAGGACTAGGCGAGCGCGGCCGCCGCGCGGTCGAGCTTGTCTCGGAGCGCGCGGATCTCGCCGGTCAGCCGGTCGATCTCCTTTTCCGACATGCCCGCGGCCTCGACGATGCAGCGCAGGACGTCAGCAGCCTGCGCCTGCATGGCCGCACCCTTCTCCGTCAGCGTCACCAGCACGCGCCGCTCGTCCTCGCTCGACCGGCGGCGCGCGAGCATGCCCATCCCCTCCAGCCGCTTGAGCAGCGGCGTCAGCGTGCTCGTCTCCAGCGACAGGCGCTCGCCGAGGCGGCCGACCGTCACGCCGCTTTCGCTCCACAGCGCCATCATGACCAGGAATTGCGGATAGGTGAGCCCCAGCTTCTGCAGCGGCTTCCGGTAGACGCGGTTGAAGGCGAAGCCGGTCGAATAGACCGAGAAGCAGAGCATCCGGTCGAGGTCGGGCGTGACGGGTGCGGGCGACGGGCGGGCGGGCTTCTTCATCGCTCAAAAATATATCGCGCACGATCTTGTCGCAAGCATTGACTCGGCGCAGCTGACAATCTATCGCTTCCAATTAGATCGTGCACGATATAAATGCACGACGTCATCGAGAAGGAGAAGCCCATGCCCGTCGACGCCAAATACAAGACCTCCGCCACCGCCCACGGCACCGGCCGCGACGGCCGCACCGCGCTCGACGACGGCACGATGGCGCTGCAACTCGCCACGCCGAAGGAGCTCGGCGGCCCCGGCGGCGACGCCGCCAATCCGGAAAAGTTGTTCGCCCTGGGCTATTCGGCCTGCTTCCTCAGCGCCATGCGCGTCGGCTCCATGCAGACGAAGATCAAGCTGCCGGAAGGCTCGACCGTGCAGGCCACGATCGGCATCGGTCCGCGCTCGGAAGGCGGCTTCGGCATCACCGCCGCTCTCGACGTCTACCTGCCCGGCCTCTCTGAATCGGATGCGCAGAAGCTGGTGGACGCCACCCACAATATCTGCCCCTATTCCAACGCCATCAAGGCGTCGGTGGACGTGAGCATCACGACGCGGAGCTGACGCATCGCGCCGCGCTTGCCTTGGGCTGGCGCGGCGTTTCACATGCGGGCCACTCCTGTTCCCACGAGCCCGTCCTGACAAACAACTCACAAGATCCGACGCTGCGCGCGCGGCGTCACAATGCGGGAGGCCTTCGGCGTCTGGCTGCGCGTCGCCGCGCTGTCGTTCGGCGGGCCTGCCGGCCAGATCGCGGTCATGCACCGCATCGTGGTGGAGGAGAAGCGCTGGATTTCCGACGCGCGTTTTCTCCATGCGCTGAACTATTGCATGCTGCTGCCGGGCCCCGAGGCGCAGCAGCTCGCCACCTACATCGGCTGGCTGATGCATCGCACGGCCGGCGGACTGATGGCGGGCGGGCTGTTCATCCTGCCGGGCGTCCTCGCCATCATGGCGCTCAGCGCCATCTACGCGCTCTACGGCGCCGTCCCCGTCGTCTCCGCCCTCTTCTTCGGCCTCAAGGCCGCGGTGCTCGCCATCGTCGCGCAGGCGCTGTTGCGCGTCGCAGGCCGCGCGCTGAAGAACAATGCAATGCGCGCGCTCGCGCTCGCCTCCTTCGTCGCCATCTTCTTTTTCGGCGCGCCCTTCCCGCTCATCATCGTCGCGGCAGGTCTCGCCGGCTTCCTCGGCGCCCGCGCCGGCCTTGCCGCCTTTGCGAGCGACGCAGGCCACGGCTCCAACGGCCCGCCAGTCGAGGATAGCCTGCTCGGCGAAGCCACGCCCCCGCACGCCCATCCCTCGCTGGGAAAGCTCTTGCGCACGCTCGCCGTCTGGCCGCCGCTCTGGCTCACGCCCGTGGCGCTGATCGTCGCCACGCTCGGCGGCGCGAATGTCTTCAGCCAGATCGCGACCTTCTTCTCCAAGATGGCGATGGTGACCTTCGGCGGCGCCTATGCCGCGCTCGCCTATGTCGCGCAACAGGCG
>CAMFKC010000309.1 GCA_945956975.1 uncultured Methylocystaceae bacterium
GGATTCCACTGGCACGCCCAACACCGGCAGGGCGGTCATGGCCGCGCACATGCCGGGCAGATGCGCGGCGCCGCCGGCGCCGGCGATCACCACCTTGAAGCCTTCGGCCTTGGCGCCCTTGGCGAAGGCGACGAGACGGTCCGGCGTGCGATGCGCGGAGACGATGCGTGCGTCATGGGCGACGCCAAGCGCGTCGAGCGTCTCGGCGGCGTGGCGCATGGTCGCCCAGTCGGACTGGCTGCCCATGATGATGGCGACGGGGGCGGTCGTTGTGCGCTGCGACAAGGGCGCCTCGGGTTGTCAGGCGAAAAAGCGCGGATAAACGAAGGGGCGTGTCGAGGCAATAGCCGGATGGCCGGGCCCGAGCGCCGCTAAGCGATGATGTCGGGAAAGAGCTGGTCCTCGACGAAAGACAGGCGATCGCGCAGCACGAGCTTGCGCTTCTTCAGCCGCTGGATCTGCAACTGGTCGCTGGCGCCGACGGAGCCCAGCGCCTCGATCGCGGCGTCGAGGTCGCGGTGCTCCTGCTTCAACCGTTCCAGTTCCGCTTCGAGAGCTGCACGTTCGCTGTCGGAGATTCTCGGCGGCATGATTTCCGGGCGCAGCGCTGCGTGTTTGAAACAGAAAAGTTTTCCGCACGCTGCAACGAAGCAGAGGCGATGCCGCAGTATCGCGCCTGACCCGCGCCACGGCAAGGGCGCTCGCGAGAGTTTGAGGCGCAACGGTAAGGTCTCGTTCAGGTCAGATTAAATTTGATCCATGTCCGCCGCTTCGCTCTTGCGGCCTGTCAAACCTGTGTCATCATTCGATGTGTGCGATCTATAGAGGAGAGCCTGCATGTCGATGCAAAGCCATCTCGCCGAACTCGAACGCCGTCACAAGACGCTCGAGACCGAAATCGAGAAGGAACTTCTTCACCCCGGAGCGGATGAGGCCCATGTCCTCGAACTGAAGAAGAAAAAGCTTCGACTGAAAGACGAGATCACGAAACTCAAGGCGAAGGACGGACAGACCGTCCACTGACGCGGCCCCGATTTTTGCGATCCTGAAACATCCCCGGCCCCGCGATGCGCGGCCGGGGATTTTTTTGTCGACGATCCACTCGTCCGCCGCGGCGCGGGAGATGGATTTCACATCGCCTTCGCGCGTTCGCGCAGCACGAATTTCTGGATCTTGCCGGTCGAGGTCTTCGGCAGTTCGGTGAACACCACGTTCTTCGGGCATTTGAAGCGCGCAAGCAGATTGCGGCACCAGTCGATGATCTCGGCCTCCGTCGCGCTGGCGCCGGGCTTCAACTCGACGAAAGCGCAAGGCGTTTCGCCCCATTTATCGTCGGGCTTGGCCACCACGGCCGCCTGCGCGACGGCCGGGTGCTTGAAGAGCGCGTCCTCGACTTCGATCGAGGAAATGTTCTCGCCGCCGGAGATGATGATGTCCTTGGAGCGGTCCTTCAGCTGGATGTAGCCGTCGGGATATTTCACGCCGAGGTCGCCGGAATGGAACCAGCCGCCGGCGAAGGCGGAGTCGGTCGCCTTCTTGTTCTTGAGATAGCCTTTCATCACGACATTGCCGCGGAACATGACCTCGCCCATCGTCTCGCCATCGGCGGGAACCGGTTGCATCGTGTCGGGGTCGAGCACGTCGAGGTCCTCGAGCGCGAGATAGCGCACGCCTTGGCGCGCCTTCAGCGCCGCCTGCTCGTCGTCGGGCAGGGCGTCCCACTTGCCGTTCCATTCGTTGACGACGGCGGGGCCGTAGACCTCGGTTAGTCCATAGACGTGGGTGACGGCGAAGCCCGCCGCCTTCATCTGGCCGAGCACGGCGGCCGGCGGCGGCGCGCCGGCCGTGACGAATTCGACGGTCTTCGACAGCGGCTTCTTTTCGGCGTCGGTCGCCGCAAGCATGGTCGACATGACGATCGGCGCGCCGCACATGTGCGTGACGCCGTGGCGCGACATGAGGTCGTACATGGCGCTGGCGCGCACCGCGCGCAGGCAGACATGCGTTCCCGCCACCGCGCTCAGCGACCACGGGAAGCACCAGCCGTTGCAGTGGAACATCGGCAGCGTCCAGAGATAGACCGGATGCCGGCCGAGGTTGGCCGAGAGCACGTTGCCGACGGCCAGAAGATAGGCGCCGCGATGGTGATAGACGACGCCCTTCGGGTCGCCCGTGGTGCCCGACGTGTAGTTGAGCGCGATCGCGTCCCATTCGTCGTCGGGCATATGCCAGGCGTAGGCGGGGTCGCCGCCCTCCAGGAAAGCCTCGTACTCGATTGCGCCGATGCGGTCGCCCGGGCCGTCGTATTCGGGATCGTCGTAGTCGATGATGAAGGGCTTCGCCTTGGCGAGCTTCAGAGCCTCGCCCATGACCTTCGAAAATTCGCGGTCGACGATGAGCACCTTCGTCTCGGCGTGGTCCAGCGTGAAGGCGATGATGGCGGCGTCGAGTCGCGTGTTGAGCGCATTGAGCACGCCCTTGCACATCGGGATCCCATAATGGGCCTCCACCATCGCTGGCGTGTTGGCCATCATGACGGAGACGGTATCGCCGCGGCCGACGCCGTGCCTTTCCAGAGCGCTGGCGAGGCGGCGGGCGCGGGCGTAGAGGTCGCGGTAGGGGCGCCGCAGCGCGCCGTGGACGACGGCGACATGGTCGGGGAAGACGGCCGCGGCGCGCTCGAGAAACTGCAGCGGGGTCAGCGGCTGGTGATTGGCCGTATTGCGGTCGAGGTCGATGTCGTAGGCGGTCCTGGTCATTCTGCTCCCCGTGCCGTCATGGCGGCGATTTCGCTGTTGATAGCGCGAATTAAGCCTGTCGAAAATTCGGGCGCCGGGCCCTTCTTTCGTCAGGCGGAACCGTTTGCCTTCCTTTCGCCGATTGTGCATCTTCCCGGTCCGGAAAAAATACTTCGGAGGGAACGATGAAAAACAAGATCAAGTATGCGGTTGCGCTCGGCGCCATGATGATCGCGGCCCCCGCGCTCGCGCAGGACAAGAACGTCAAGATCGGCGTGCTCAACGACATGTCGAGCCTCTACGCGGACATCGGCGGCCCGAACTCGGTCGTCGCCGCGAAGATGGCGGTAGAGGATTCCGGGCTGCTCGCCAAGGGCTGGAAGATCGAGGTGGTCGGCGCCGATCACCAGAACAAGCCTGACGTTGGCGTCTCGATCACGCGCCAGTGGGCCGACGTCGATAAGGTGGACATGATCACCGACACGCCGAACTCGGGCGTCATGCTCGCCGTGTCGAACGTCGTGAAGGAGAAGAACCTCGTCCAGATCAATTCCGGCGGCGGCTCCTCGGTGATGACGGGCAAGGCCTGCACGCCGAACACGATCTCGGTTTCCTACGACACCTACATGCTGGCCAACGGCACCGGCAAGGCGCTGACCAAGTCCGGCGGCGACACCTGGTTCTTCATGGCGGCCGACTATGCGTTCGGCGCCGCGCTGGAAGCCGACACGACGGCGGCGGTGAAGGCCGCCGGCGGCAAGGTTGTCGGCGGCGTCAAGCATCCGCTGAACACGGCCGACTTCTCCTCCTTCCTGCTGCAGGCGCAGACATCGAAGGCGAAGGTCATCGGGCTTGCCAATGCGGGCGGCGACACGACCAACGCGATCAAGCAGGCCGCGGAATTCGGCATCGTGCAGGGCGGCCAGAAGCTCGCCGCGCTGCTGTTCTTCGTCAACGACGCCCATGCGCTGGGCGCCAAGACGGCGCAGGGCCTGACCTTCACCGAATCCTTCTACTGGGATCTCAACGACGCCACGCGCGCCTTCTCCAAGCGCTTCGCGGCCAAGGCCAACAAGGGCCAGATGCCGTCGATGACGCAGGCCGGCGTCTATTCCGGAACGCTGCAGTATCTGAAGGTGCTGGAGGCGATGGGCGGCAATCCGCACGACGGCGCCAAGGTCGTCGCCAAGATGAAGGAAATGCCGTGGAACGATCCGCTGTTCGGCGGCAACACGCCGCTGCGCGCCGACGGCCGCCGCCTCGTGCCGGCCTATCTGTTCCAGGTGAAGAAGCCCGAGGAATCCAAGAGCCCGTGGGACCTCTATAACAAGATCGCCGACATTTCCGCCGAGGACGCCGCGCGCCCGCTGTCGGAAAGCGAGTGCCCGCTCGTCAAGAAGTGAGACGAGGGTCCTGAAACGAAACCGGCGGGCCTCGGCCCGCCGGTTTTTTGTTGGAGACGTGGGTTCCGCTCAGTCGCAAACGCGGACGCGGCGGCGGCCGATGTAATTGCCCCAGTCGTCGTACATGGGCTGGCGCACGATGTAGCACCCGCCGTATACGGGCGCCGGCGCGCCGTAGGCAGGATCGTAGTAGGGC
>CAMFKC010000310.1 GCA_945956975.1 uncultured Methylocystaceae bacterium
ACCACCGACACTGCGATTTTCAGTCGCATGCTCTACCAACTGAGCTACCTGGGCGTGGCCGGCGAACCGACGGGTCGGCTTATAGAAAGAGCGGCCGCACTTGGCAAGCGCAATTCGGCCTGGCGGTCAGTCCTCTTCGCCGGTTCGCGTCGCCAGCGGCGCCTCGCTGTCCTCTTCGCCTTCCGGTGCGCCGGGGATTGCGTAGCCGCCCTTCAGCCATCGATTGAGGTCGATGTCGGCGCATCGCTTGGAGCAGAAGGGACGGTAGCGTTCGGAGGCCGGCTTGCTGCAGATCGGACAGCGGCGAAGGGTGCCCTCGTCTTGCGCTTGGCTCATGATCGCGGCCTCAGGCCCTGTTGGCCCAGCTCAGGCGCGCCGGAAATCCGTCGCCGAGCAGCAGCGCCTGCGTCTCGTAGAGCGGCAGGCCGACCACGGAGGAATACGACCCCACCAGTTTGACCACGAACGCGCCGGCGAGGCCCTGGATGGCGTAGCCGCCGGCCTTGCCGCGCCACTCGCCGGATGTCAGGTAGGAATCGATCTCGGCGGAGGAGAGGCGCTTGAAGCGCACGCGCGATTCGACGATGCGCTTGCGCTCGGCGCCGCGCGGTGTGACGAGGGCGAGGCCGGTGTAGACGCGGTGCTGGCGTCCGGAGAGAAGCCGCAGGCAATCGCCCGCTTCTTCGAGAAGTTCGCATTTCGGCAGGATGCGCCGGCCGACCGCGACCACCGTGTCCGCGGCGACGATAAAGCACTCGCCGAGTTCGCTGCGCGCCTCCGCGATGCGGCGGGCCGCCTGCGCCTTCTCGAGCGCCAGGCGCTGCGCCAGCACACGGGGCAGTTCATTCTTCCTGGGCGATTCGTCGACGTCGGCCGGCAGGAGGGCGTCGGGAGCGAGACCGATCTGCTGCAGCAGCTCCAAACGGCGCGGCGATGCCGACGCCAGCACGAGTTTCGGACGCCAGGCGGAACCCTTGTCTGTCACGTCGACGCGCCCCGCTGCATCAGCTCAAGGTCGGAGCGTTCGTGGCGCGAAAAATCGACTTCCACTTTCGCTGTACGCTCCGATCGGCGATTACTTGAAACGGTAGGTGATACGGCCCTTGGTCAGATCGTAGGGCGTCATCTCGACCAGAACACGGTCGCCGGTCAGCACACGGATGCGGTTCTTGCGCATCTTGCCTGCCGTATGCGCGATGATCTCGTGATCGTTCTCGAGCTGGACGCGAAATGTCGCGTTGGGCAGGAGTTCGGTCACGACGCCGGGAAATTCGAGCAGTTCTTCCTTCGCCATCTGGATCCTTTTTGCGCCAGTTCCGGACGCAGAAAAGCCGGGTCACGTCTACGCCCGGCAAGTTGCGGCGGACCCTAATCGAGAATAGCGGATTTGTGAACTGCGCCGCGGGCGCTTTCCCCGATCAGCTCGGCAGAGCGGCCTCGGTCGCCTTGGCGGCCGCCTCGTCCTGAGCGACGAAGCGGTTGTGGCTGCGCACCGACAGGGGAATGAGGGCGAGGTAGAGGATGCAGAGCACGGCCAGCATTTCCATCGGATAGGTGGCGAGCAAGAGAAGCACGGCGGCGACGCCGAACAGCACGAAGACCACGTATTCCCGCGGCACCCGCCCGACCTTCTTGCCGGAGAAATGGGGGATGCGGCTCGCCATCAGGAAGGCGATGAACAGCAGGAATGCGATATGCCAGGGCGCATAGGCCTTGCCCGCCGGCACGTTCAACTCGCTCAGATTGAGGTACAGCGGCAGCAAAGCCAGGCATGCGCCGGCGGGCGCAGGCATGCCGACGAAGAAATTGGCGGTCCAGGCCGGTCGGTCGGGATCGTCGATCATCGTGTTGAAGCGGGCGAGACGCAGCGCCGCCGCGGTCGCGAAAACCAATGCGGCAAACCAACCCAAGCTTTTGATCTCGTGGAGATTCCACATATAGAGGATCAGAGCTGGCGCAACGCCGAAATCAACGAAATCGGCGAGGGAATCAAGTTCCGCGCCGAAGCGGGACGTGCCCTTCAGGGCGCGGGCGATGCGGCCGTCGAGCCCATCGAGGATGGCAGCCGCGACAATGGCATAGACTGCGGTCTGGAACCGCCCCTCGATGGCAAACCGGATCGCCGTCAGGCCCATGCAGAGCGCGAGCAACGTGACCAGATTCGGCAGGATGACGCGCACCGGCACCGCCCTGAATCGGCGGCGGCGGGGAGCGGGCTGCTCCACCCCGTCGGGCAGCGCATCGCGAGGGGAATATTGATCCATCGGCGCGGACAATAGGCGGCGACGCCGGACGCCACAAGGCGGCGGGGCGTCTCCCTCGCGCTAGCGCACCGGCGGCGCGTACTGGATACCGCCACGCGACCAGAGCTGGTTCATGCCGCGCGGAATGCCGAGATTGGAGAATGTGCCGACGTTACGTTCGAAGCTCTCGCCGTAATTGCCGACGGCGCGCACGATGCGCACGGCCCAGTCCTTGGTTAGGCCGACCGTCTCCCCCAGGGCGCCCTCCGTGCCGACCAGGCGCTTTACGTCGGGCTTGGCCGAGGCGAGCGCCGCCGGCAGGGTCTTGGTGGATACGCCAAGCTCTTCGGCGCCCAGCATGGCGAAATGCGTCCACTTCACGATCTCGAACCATTGCGGATCGTCCTGGCGCACAGCCGGCCCGAGCGGCTCCTTGGAAATGACGTCCGGCAGGATGACCGCCGCGCCGGGCTTGGCGAGCCGGATCTGGAGCGCATGAAGCTGCGAGGAATCCGCGGTCAGCGCGTTGCATCGGCCGTCCTGGTAGGCCTTGACCATGTCGTCGGGGCTGCCAACTTCCACGATCTCATGTTTCACGTTGTTGGCGCCGAGAAAGTCCTTCGCATTGTCCTTGTTGGTCGTGCCGCTCTGCGTGCAGACCTTCACATCGCTCAACTCGAGAGGCGACATCACGGCCGGTTCACGCGGGACCAGGAAGCCCTGGCCGTCGTAATAGGTGACGGCTGCGAATTTCAGGCCCAGCGCTGCTTCGCGGCCCATGGTCCAGGTGGAATTGCGCGAGAGAACGTCGATTTCGCCCTTTTTCAAGGCGTCGAACCGCGCGTCTGCCGACAGCGGCTTGAAAGTCACCTTGTTCGGATCGTCAAAGATCGCGGCGGCGATCGCGCGGCAAAAATCCACGTCGAAGCCGCTCCACTTGCCCGTGGCGTCAGCCTGCGAGAAGCCGGCGAGGCCTTGGCTGACGCCGCAGATCAGCGACCCGCGCGCCTTGACGGCGGACAGGGTGGCCTGCGCCTGGGCGGCGCCGAATTGCGCGACGACGCCAAGCGAAGCCAGCGCCAAAGTGCGAAGAAAACGATGTGCCATGGCCGGTCTTTCCGAAGCCTGAGTAGCCGAACGCCTAGAGAGGCGCAGTCTGGTAGACGACGACCTTGGTGCCGACGTTGACGCGGTCGTACAGGTCGGACACGTCGCTGTTCAGCATGCCGAAGCAGCCGGACGAGACGGCGGACCCGATCGTCTGGGGCTGGTTGGTGCCGTGAATGCGGTAGACCGTGGCGCCGAGATACATGGCGCGCGCGCCCATCGGATTGCCTGGGCCGCCGGCCATGAAGCGCGGGAGATAGGGCTGGCGCTCGATCATCTCGGGCGGCGGCCGCCAATCCGGCCATTCCTGCTTGCGGGTGATTTTCTGCAGCCCGGACCAGCGGAAGCCGTCGCGCCCGACGCGGATGCCGTAGCGGATCGCGCGCCCGTTGCCGGCGACGAGATACATGAAGCGCTGGGAGGAATCGACGACGATCGTGCCCGGCGCCTCATTGGTGCGGAAGAAGACGACCTGCCGCTGGTATTGCGGCGGCAGTTGCTCTTCCTCCGCCGTCGGCACGCGGCCGGGTTCATCGAGAACGTCAAGCTGCTCCGCCGGACGCGCTTGCGCCAGCGCGGGCCCGGCGAGCGCCGCCAGCAAAAGCCCAGTTGAGGCGAGAACTGCGGCCAACGCGGATTTACCGGAACTGTTTTTCATAGTCGCGATGCTCCGCGGAGTTTCAGGCGCCGCAGCGGATGTAGATCGACGTGCCATAGCGCTTGAAAACGTCCGGATCCATGAAGCGCATGATCATGACCCGGCCGTCATTCGAGAGGATTTCGCGGTCCTCGGCCATGGGCGCCGGTCCTGCCGGGCCGAGGTAGGTCTTGCCGCCGTTGGTCTTGAGGAAGAGTTCCTCCGGCTCCTTCTCGTCGGCCAGATGCATGATCACGCCGCCGTTCGCACCCGCCTTGATGACATAGGCGTTGGAGCACTGCCTGTCTCTTATACACATCTCCGAGCCCACGAGACGCTCATGAATCTCG
>CAMFKC010000311.1 GCA_945956975.1 uncultured Methylocystaceae bacterium
GCTGCGCAAGGGGCTTGCGCTGATCGAACAGCATTATGGCGAGAAGCTCATGCTCTCGACCATCCCGGCGGAAGAACCCTGCGTCTACGACATGGTGTCGGCCGCCGACACGATCGGCGTGTTCCAGATCGAAAGCCGCGCGCAGATGTCCATGCTGCCGCGCCTGCGTCCGCGCTGCTTCTACGATCTGGTGATCGAGGTCGCGATCGTGCGGCCCGGCCCGATCCAGGGCGACATGGTGCATCCCTACCTGCGGCGGCGGCTCGGGCTCGAGCCCGTCTCCTTTCCCTCGCCCGAACTCGAGAGCGTGCTCGGCAAGACCTATGGCGTGCCGCTGTTCCAGGAGCAGGCGATGCGCATCGCCATCGTGGCGGCGGGCTTCACGCCCGACGAGGCCGACAAGCTGCGCCGCGCCATGGCGACCTTCAAGCGCGTCGGCACGATCGGCACGTTCCAGGCCAAGATGGTCGAGGGTATGGCGGCGCGCGGCTACCAACGCGAGTTTGCCGAGCGCTGCTTCAAGCAGATCGAGGGTTTCGGCTCCTACGGATTCCCCGAGAGCCATGCCGCTTCCTTCGCGCTGCTCGTCTATGCCTCGGCGTGGATGAAATGCCGCTACCCCGACGTCTTCGCCTGCGCGCTGATCAATGCGCAGCCGATGGGTTTCTACGCGCAGGCGCAGATCGTGCGGGATGCGCGCGACCATGGCGTGGAGGTGCGCGAGCCGGACATCAATGCGTCGGACTGGGATTGCGGGTTGGAGGCTTGTTCCCCTCCCCCTTGCGGGGTGGGGTTGGGGGTGGGGGCCGACCGGGCGAAATCCCGCGAGATTTTTGGCGCGGCTACCCCCACCCCCCGCCCCTCCCCGCAAGGGGGAGGGGAGAAGGCCCGTGGGCTCCACTCCCGCCACGCGTGGATGGCGCCGCACATTCTCGGCGACCACGCCCTGCGGCTGGGCTTCCGCCTCATCTCCGGCCTCGCGGAAGAAGAGATGCGCAAGCTCGTCTCCTTGCGCGGGCGCGGCTACGATTCCGTGCGCGACGTCTGGCTGCGCACGGGCCTGTCCACGCACGCGCTGGAACTGCTCGCCGGCGCCGACGCCTTCGCCTGCCTCGGCCTCACGCGGCGCGAGGCCTTGTGGGCCGTGCAGGGGCTCAATCGCGCCGGCGACAAGGACGATCTGCCGCTGCTGCGTCCCCTCTCCTTCCGCGCGACCGAGCCCGACGCCGACCTGCCGCCGATGCCGCCGGGCGAAGAGGTGATCGAGGATTACCGGCGGCTCAAACTCTCGCTGCGCGCGCATCCCGTCTCCTTCGTGCGGCGCGATCTCGATGCAAAGGGCGTCATGCGCAATTCCGCGCTGGCGAATGCGCGGCAGGGGCGCGTGAAGGTCGCGGGCCTCGTGCTGGTGCGGCAGCGGCCGGGCACGGCGTCGGGCGTCGTGTTCATGACGCTGGAGGACGAGACCGGCGTCGCCAACATCATCGTCTGGCCGAAATTGTTCGAGAAGCTGCGCGCCACCGTGATCGGCGCGCGCTTCGTGGCGGTGGCGGGCAAGTACCAAAACGAATCCGGCGTCATTCACATCGTCGCGGAGCGCATCGACGATCTCACGCCGCTGCTGTCAAAGATCTCGCGCGAGGGCGGCGCCATCGACACACTCGCGCGCGCCGACGAGATACGCCGCCCGCAGGGCCCGCGTGAAAAGCAGCCGGCGCCGGATCTGTTCGGCGGCGCGGACGCCGCCGTGCGCGGCGTGCTGCCGAAGGGGCGGAATTTTCAGTGACCATCGCACCCTCATGCTGAGGAGCAGGCGAAGCGCGCGTCTCGAAGCATGCGGGCTGGGGCCATCCTTCGAGACGCGCCTTTCAGGCGCTCCTCAGGATGAGGGTTGCAGTTGACATTGCCCACCTAACCCGGATGCTCGCGCCTCAACTCACGGAACCGCCATGACCGACGCCGACGACAAGCTTGTCCATTCCACCGCCTTCGACGTGAAGCCGGACGAGATCCAGCAGATCTCGCCGCTGGTGCGGCGTCTCGTCGAGAACAATCCGGGACCATTCACCTTCACCGGCACCTGCACCTACATCGTCGGGCGCGGCGATGTCGCGGTCATCGATCCCGGCCGCGAGAACGAGGCGCATACGCAGGCGATCATCGATGCGCTGAAGGGCGAGCGCATCGCGCATATCGTTGTCACGCATACCCACAAGGATCATTCGCCGGGCGCGGCGCTGCTGGCCGAGCGCACCGGCGCGCCGATCGTCGGCTGCGCGCCCTTCGTCCCGAAGGAAGGGCCGGAAAGCGGCCTCGATTCCGCGCATGATCTCTCCTATGCGCCGTCGCGGGTCATGCGGGACGGCGACCGGATCGAGGGTGATGGCTTCACGCTCGAAGCCATCGCGACGCCGGGCCATGCGAGCAATCATCTCGCCTTCGCGTTGCCGCAGGAGCGCTCGGTCTTTTCCGGCGATCACGTGATGGCCTGGTCGACGTCGATCGTCGCACCGCCCGACGGCAGCATGACCGACTACATGGCGTCGCTCGACAAGATGCGCGCCCGCGATGACGCGACGCTGTGGCCGGGCCATGGCGGCCCCGTCACGGAACCGCAGCGTTACATGCGCGCGCTCGCCTCGCATCGCAGGCAGCGCGAGGCCGCCATCGTGCGGCGGCTGGAGGCGGGCGACGAGACGATCCACGACATGGTCGCACGCATCTACGACGGTCTTGACCCGCGCCTCGTCAATGCGGCGGCGCTGAGCGTGCTCGCGCATGTGGAAGATCTCGTCACGCGCGGCGTCGCGGTCGCGGAGGGGCCTGTGACGGTCCATGGGCGCTATCGCCGCGCGACTTGAGAAGGGCGACGAAGCCCCCGAACTCAATTATCGGACAGCGCCTTCAGGTATTTGGTGCGGGCGGCGATCACATCGGCGCGGCAGACCGCGAAGCTCACCGCGCCGACATTGTGCGGGAAGTCGCTCGACAGATAGGCGAGGCACGATCTGTCGCGGAACGCTGTCCAGGCCGCCTGCTCTTCTGCGAGCGCCTTCCTGGCGGCATCGCCGGGCATATCGGCGATCGCGGCGGCGAGCACAGGCTCCTGCGCCGCGTTCATGCGCTTCTGCAGGTCCTCGCCGCATCGCGTGAGCGCCGCATCGCTGGCGGCGGCCTTGTCGACGCAGGCGCGGTAGGCGGAATCGTCCGCGCGGGCGGCGGACGGCAGAGAAGCGAGCGCCATAGCGGCGAGACAAATAAGCACTTTCATTTCGCGTCGAGCTGCGTCTGCAGCTCCTCCGCAAAACGTTCGATGCGGCGCGCGTTCACGCCGAAATCGTTGCGGCCGTAGCGCGAAACGGAGCGCACGTCGATCTTGGTCTGGCCGGCGAGCGGCTGAATGCGGATCGTGATGTCGTCGGGGAACCCCATGACGAGCGTGCGCGCGACGGCGTCGATGTGGCCGAGGCCGGCGCGGCCGCCGGGCTTCGAGGATTCGATGATTTTCCAACCCAGCGCCTGCACGGCCTTCAGCACAAGTTGGAATGCTTCCTCGCCCTCGAGTTCGAGCAGGATCGGTTGCACGCCGGGATAGGCCGCGCGTTGGGCCTGCCGTTCGGAGGCCGGGCGCGCGCGCGGATTGCGGCCGCCGCGCGCCTCTGTCGCAAGCCGCGACAGCGAGAATTGCGGAGGGTCCAGAATGTCGGTCGATATGTCGTTGAGAACCGGCAGGCGCAACGACTGCACGGCGAGATAGCCGGGCGCGGCAAGCAAGGTCAGCGCCAGCACGACGCCGCCGAGCGCGGGGGCGACGCCCCGCCGGCCGGTGCGCCAGATGACGACGGCGGCGGCCCCGGCCAACAGCAAGGCGAGGCAAGCCAGCAGGATCGCCGAGCCGAACACCGCAAGGCCCGCGGGGACATCGACGATCTGGAAACGCGTCGCGGCGACGGCCACCGCCGCCACGGCCAGCGCGAATACGGACAGCCGCAGGCTCCAGACCGAAGCCTGCGACACGGGTTCGTCGACGATCACCCGCCGCATCGCGTCTCCATCGCGCTACGAGCGCAGGACCTCAAGCCGTCGGCAGCTTGTATTCCTTGAACTCTTCGCGGAGCTTCAGCTTGTTGATCTTGCCGGTCGCCGTGTGCGGAATTTCGCGGACGAACTGCACGTCGTCGGGCATCCACCACTTGGCGATCTTGCCGTCCATATATTTCAGCATGGAGTCGCGATCGATCTGCTTGCCGTCCTTCGGCACGATCACCAGCAGCGGGCGCTCGTCCCAC